>DATEJC010000482.1:0-7228 GCA_035278345.1 Bradyrhizobium sp.
GCTTTCCCGTAGTGCGCGTTAGCTGCCACTTTACTGATTGCCGCAAATCGCCTTGCCCTCCGGCATGCTGCAGCCGGCGCCGGTGCACGCATCGGGACGTTGCGCGGCCACCGTACGCGCGACGATGCGGGCAACTAGCGCCTGGCCTTTTTCATTGGGATGGACGTGGTCGGCGAACAGCATTTCGTTGTCACAGCCGCGGAAGATCGCTTGGGCGTCGATGAGGACGATGCGGCGATCGCTGCCGGCCATCTTCCTCAGCTCGGCCTCATAGGGCGACTGGATGCGGGCGGAGGTGAAATCGAGGTCGATGGCGGCCTGCAGCTGCGCAAGCGCCCTCGCCTCGTCGCCGAGCCCGCGATAGGTCAACCCCGCATTGTAATGAAAGTGCGGGACCTTTGGCGCCAGCTCGATCGCCTTGAGGAACGCCGCGAGCGCCGGTTTCGCCTCGCCCGATCGCGCCAGCACGTAGCCGAAATTATTGTAGGCATCCGCATCCCTGGTGCCGCTCTCCACGAGCTTTGAAAAGCGCGCGCGCTGCTCGTCGAGGCGGCCATCGAAACAGCGCACGACCTGGCTTGCATATCGCCCGATCGGCAGATCGTATTTGGGATAGCGCGGCGCCGTGATGTCGGTCTTGAGCAGCGCGGGCAGCAAGCTGCTCACGGACTCGTTTGGCTCGAGGCAGCCGTTCTTCCTGGCGAAGCCGGGCTCGTAGGCGCGGCGGAAATCATATTCGAGGATGCGCGGCGGGTATTCCAGCGGCACCGGCGGGATGACGAGGTAGATGTCGGCGCTCGCCCCCTCCGCCCAGTGAATCATCGCCTCCATGTTCTCGCGGAACTGATCGAGGGGAACGCGCGGCAGCTTGAGCGCCTCATCGCCGAGGTCGGTGTCGAAGGCGACCTGGTTGACGTATTTCGCCGCCGCCTTCAGGAACACATAGGTCGCCCAATGATCGACCAGCCAGTTGTCGACGCGGGCAAGCAATGGCCTTCCGACCCTGGTGCTGTCGAGCAGGCGACGGTCGGGCACGCTCGAGCCGAAGCCGTCATTGTTGCCGAGGTAGAACAGCACGCCGTCGGGCTTGTACTTGTAGTACTCGCGGACAAGCGCGGCGCGCGCCTGCTCGGTGGAATAGCCGATGACCGCCGCGTTGACGATCTCGGTGGAGTCGCCAAGCAGGCGCTGCAACACCTGCGGCCAGGTGTCGGCCTGTTTGTCGATGCCGAGCCCGGCGGTCGAGGAATCGCCGAGGATCAGCAGCCGGTAGGCCTTGCCGCTGCGCTCGTAGGGGATCTCGTGCGGCGAGTAAATGCCGTGCGAGGTCGTGAGATACGGCTCCTGCCGGAGGTTGTCCTGGTTCTTCCAGGCGAGAAAGGGATCGGCGGTGTGCGGGTTGACCGGAAACTGAAACTTCTTGATCCGCGTCGCCGGGTTCCTGAAGATCGCCACATGCGGCGGCACCTCGCCGACCACCGAGCGGTAGAACGCCAGATGCCCGGCGGAGGTGAAACGGATGGCAAGCTCGATCGCGCCAAAGATGACGACGAACGGCAGCAGGACGGTGATTAACAGCTTGAGCCCGTCGCCAGGCCGCTTCATGCGAATGGTCCTCCCCCGAGGGGGAGGCTATTGCGGCAGGCAAGCGAATTCAATCGGCCGGGGCGGTTGCCGGACTCCCGCGCCCCCTCTAGGGTTGAGCGGGTGACCAACGGAAGTGAACGGCCATGCTTGAGCTCATCGATCTCGGCGCGCTGCGGCTTAAATTCCTGCAGAGCAAGGACACGACCTCAGGGAGCCTCGATCTGTTCGAAATGACACTGCAGCCGGACGCGCACATGCCGATTCCGCATTATCACGAGAGCTGGGATGAAACGATCTATGGCCTTTCAGGCGTGACCAGCTGGCGGGTCGACGGCAAAGACATCGACGTCGGCCCCGGCGAGACCGTCTTCATCAAGCGCGGCATCGTGCACGGCTTTACCAACCGCTCGCGTGAGGTCGCCAGCTGCCTGTGCATGCTGAGCCCGGGTGCGCTTGGACCGCAATACTTCAAGGAGATGGCGGCAATCCTGTCGGGCGGCGCGCCTGATCCGGCGAAGATGAAGGAGACGATGCTGCGCTACGGATTGGTGCCGGTAGCTAGCTCGTGAAAGCTGGGTCCGCCGGGGTTGGCAAGTGGATAGCATTTCTTTTTCGAGACGAAGATGATTTGCCGCTAAGGGGTGAACGACGGATCGGAAATCGCGAATGCCAGCAGCACCGCGAGGGCATGGACGGCCAGGAGCATCAGCGCAGCCGGCCTCGAGCGGCGCTTGGCGCGGGCCGCGTCGAGGACGATGCCGTAAAGCGGATATTGCGCGATCGCCAGCGCCACCAAGGGCTGGGTGATCGACTTGGTGGCGGCCGTGGACATCATGGTCCAGAGGAAGCGCGTCTTCGCCGCGTAGTAAGTGCCGTGGCCGCCGCCCATCGCAAGGACAGTGATGAACAGGAACACCGGCGCGATGAGGATGCCGAGAAGCGTCGCAAGGCCGCGAAGCAGGACCATCGTGATTGCCCGAAGCTCGGAGAGTAAAGGCGGAAGCAATCCACACTTCCCACGAGGTGATATGGATTGCTTCGCTTCGCTTCGCAATGACGGCCGGCGGTGCGCCGTTGTCCTTTACTCCGCCGCCTGCTTGAGGCCCGCATCCAGCGCCGCGCTGATTTTCGGCGGCGACATCGGCAGGCTGTAGAAGCGGATGCCGAGTGCGTTGTAGATGGCGCTCGCGACGGCGGCCATCACGGGCACCAGCGGCACTTCGCCGACGCCCTTGACACCCTGCGGGTGTTTCGGGTTTGGCACTTCCACCATGATGCAGTCGATCATCGGCAGGTCCGAACAGACTGGCATACGGTAGTCGAGGAAGCCGGGGTTATCGACCTTGCCTTCCTTCGTGTAGATGTACTCTTCGTTGAGCGCCCAGCCGATACCTTGCGCGACGCCGCCCTGCAGCTGTCCTTCGACATAGCCGGGATGGATGGCGCGGCCGACGTCCTGCACCGCGGTGTAGCGGATCACGCGGGCGATGCCGAGGTCGGTATCGATCTCGACGTCGCAGATATGCGTGCCGAAGCCGCCGTCGGCGCCCGCGGTGTTGAGCTGCACGCCGGCGCCAATCGGGCCGCCCATCGCGGGCGCCTTCTCGGCGAGTTCCTGCAGCGTCAGCGGCTCGAACTGGCCGGCATTCGGGCTGACCGGATGCGCAGCGCCCTGATCCCACTTCACCGCCTCGGGATCGATGTTCCAGATCTTTGCCGCGCGCTCGCGCAGCGTCTGGATCACCTTCTCGGCCGACTGCGTCACCACCATCGCGGAGGCAAACAGCACGCGGCTGCCGCCGGTAAGGTTGGAGAAGCCAACGGTCTGCGTGTCGCCGATGATGACGGAGACGCGCTTGTAGTCGATGCCGAGAAGCTCGGCACAGATGTTGGCGATGCCGGCGCGCGAGCCGCCAATGTCAGGATGTCCCGTGGTGACGACGACGTTGCCGTCCTCGGTGATATTGACCTGCGCCGAGGATTCACCGCCGGCGTTGAACCAGAAGCCGGAGGCAACGCCCCTGCCCCGCGGCTTGCCACCGCCATCGCCGAGCGGCGCGGCGTAGTGCGGCGAGTTCTTCGCGGCTTCCACCGTCTCGATGTAGCCGATGCGCGGGAAGGTCGGGCCGTGCGCGGCCTTGGTGCCCTCCTTGGCGCCGTTCTTCAGGCGGAAGTCGAGCGGGTCCATCTTCAGGGCTTCCGCAACTTCATCCATCACGCATTCCACCGCATAGGCGCCGATCGGCGCGCCGGGCGCGCGATAGGCCGCGACCTTGGAGCGGTTGGAGCAGACGTCGAAACCTTCCGACAGAAGGTTCGGGATGTCGTAGGGCGTGAAGCTGCAGCCGGCCGCGCCGCGGATCGGCGAGCCCGGGAAGGCGCCGGCCTGCAGATAGAACGTGCCGTGAGCGGCGGTGATGCGGCCGTCCTTGGTTGCGCCGATCTTCACCGTGCTGCGCGAGCCCGAGGTCGGCCCGGTCGCGCGCATCACTTCCTCGCGCGTCATCACCATCTTCACCGGGCGGCCGGATTTCTTCGCCAGCAGCGTTGCGACCGGCTCGAGGTAGACGATGGTCTTGCCGCCAAAACCGCCGCCGATCTCGGCGGGGATGGCGCGGATGTCGCTCTGCGGGATGCCCGTCAGCATCGAGGTCATGGCGCGAACCATGAACTGGCCCTGGCTGGAGCTCCAGATCGTGGTCTTGCCGTCCGGCGCCACCGAGATCAGGCAGGCATGCGGCTCGATATAGCCCTGATGCACCGGGCGCGTCGTGAAAGTACGCTCGATGACGACGTCCGCCTGCTTGAAGCCTTCGGCGATATCGCCCTTCTTGTGCTCGAGGCGGCCGGCGATGTTGGACGGCTTGCCTTCCCACTTGTTGAACTCATGCAGAACCGGCGCGTCGGGCTTGATGGCGTCCTCGATCTCGATCGACCAGGGCAGCACTTCGTAGTCGACCTCGATCAGCTTGCAGGCTTCGGCGGCAATCGCCTCGGTGGTGGCGGCGACGGCGGCGACGGGGTGTCCGGGGAACAGTGCCTTGTCGCGCGCCATCACGTTGCGGCACATCCAGCGCATGTCCTGGATGCCGAGCATGACGGCGCCCTTCTCGATCGGGAAGTCGACGATGTCCTTCGACGTCACGACCGCCTTCACGCCGGGCAGCGCCTCGGCCTTCGCGGTGTTGATCGAGCGGATGCGCGCATGCGGATGCGGGCTGCGCAAAATCTTGCCCCAGATCATGCCGGGCATGTTGGTGTCGGCGGCGAACTGTGCGCGGCCGGTGACCTTGTCCATGCCGTCGGGACGGATGGTGCGCTGGCCGATCCACTTGTTATTGGTGACGAGGTTCATTGGGCGGCCTCCTTGATTCCGTCGCGCATTTCCGCGGCGGTCTCCATCACCGCGCGCACGATCTTGTCATAGCCGGTGCACCGGCAGAGATTGCCGGCGAGCCAGAAGCGGACTTCTTCCTCGGACGGGTTCGGGTTCTTGCGCAGCAGCGCATCCGAGGCGACCAGCATGCCCGAGGTGCAAATGCCGCACTGGAGCGCGGCATGCTCGAGGAACTTTTGCTGCAGCGGATGCAGCTTGTCGCCATGGGCCATGCCCTCGATGGTCCCGAGCTGATGGCCCTCGGCTTCGGCCGCGAGCATCAGGCAGGAGCAAACGAGACGGCCGTCGACGGTGATGCTGCAGGCGCCGCAATCGCCGGACGAACAGCCTTCCTTGGAGCCGGTAAGGCCCAGCGGCCCGCGCAGCGCGTCGAGCATGGTGTCGTTTGGCTCGCACAGATATTCCATCGGCTCGCCATTGATGGTGGTGGTGACGTGAATTTTGGCCATGAACTTTACTTCCCTGTCGCGCGTTTCGCGGCGATGGCGGCCGTGCGCTTGAGCAGCACGCCCGCGGTCTTGATGCGGTAGGCGATGGTGCCGCGCTTGTCGTCGATCGGACGGCAGGCGGCGCGGCAGGCTTCCGCCGCTTTCTCCAGCGCGGCGTCATCGAGCCGGGAGCCGATCAGCGCCTTGCCGGCGGGGTCGACCAGCAGCGCCGTCGGTGCGACGGCGCCCAAGCCGACGCGGGCGGCGGTGCAGACGCCGTCCTTGATGGTGAGGCTGACGCCCAGCCCAACGACGGCGATGTCCATTTCGGTGCGCGGGATCATGCGCAGATACGCATCGCTCGATCCGGGCGGACGCGGCGGCAGCTTGAAGCTGACCAAAATCTCGCCGGGCTTCAGGTTGGTGCGGCCGGGACCGGCGGGCACCTCTTCCACCTTCATCTCGCGGCGGCCGTTCGGGCCCTGCACGGTGACGACGGCGCCGGCCGCGATCATCGCGGGCACGCTGTCACCGGCCGGCGAGCCGTTCATCAGATTGCCGCCGGGGGACGCGCGGCCCTGCACCTGCTTGGAGCCGATCAAATTGATGCCTTCCAGCACGCCCGGCCAGACCTTGCCGAAGCGCGGATGCTCGGCCAGCGCCATACCGGATGCGGCCGCGCCGATGCGGAAGCCGCCGTCGGCGGTTTCCTCGATGGCCGTCATCTCGGCGATCTTCTTGATGTCGACGATCACGCCCGGCCTGACCATGCCGGAACGCATTTGCACCAGGAGATCGGTGCCGCCGGCCAGAATGCGCGCCGCACTGCCTGCGGCCGCGAATGCCCCGATCGCTTCATCAAGCGTGTGCGGTGCAAGGTATCGAATATCCGCCATAGAACTGAAATGCCTCCCCGAATTCCCTATTGGAGCATGATCCTGTCCGAAAACCGCTTCGCACTTTTCGGGATCATGCTCGTGCGAACCCATTGTTTTGATTGGTTCTAAGCCTACACGGTGACAACAGTTTGGAACAGCCTCCCCGGCAGGTGCAATCGGCATGCTTCCCATGCGCAGACCGGCCATCCGTTTGACATGAAACCTGACGCCAGCGGAAATGACACAACCAAATGGCACAACCAAAGGCCTGCCCATGAAGACCCGCGTGGAAGCCCTGACGCCGCCGAATACCCCGAAACCGATCGGCCCCTACAGCCACATCGCCAAGGTCGGCCAGCACATCACCATCGGCGGAACCGCGGGCTTCGATCCCGCCACCGGGAAGATGGCGGGCCCCGACATAAGGTCGCAGACGCAGCGCATCCTGCAATCGTTCAAGGTCATGCTGGAGTCGGTCGGCTCCGACCTCAACCATGTCGTGCATGTCAACGTGTTCCTGCGCGACATGAAGGATTTTGAGGCGATGAACGCGGCCTATGTCGAGGTCATGGGCGAGCACCGGCCGGCGCGCACCGCGATTGCCGTGCGCGATCTGCCGAAACCGGACGTATTGCTGACGATGAACCTGACGGCGGTGACGCGGGAGGAATGAGCGACGCGGCGCGACGCATGCGGCGCCGTTTCTTCACCTCGCCCGCTTGTGGGGAGAGGTCGGATCGCATCGCAAGATGCGATCCGGGTGGGCGGTACTGGTCTATCGAAAGATTTCTCTTGCGGAGAGAGCCCTCACCCTGCCCTCTCCCCGTAAGAACGGGCAGAGGGAGAAGATGGAGCGTGCTCGCGAAGAGCGGTGACAGGCGGAGGATGGAGTGTGCCACCCTCATCGCGCTTTGGCGATCAAGCTCACGCACCGCTGG
>DATEJC010000483.1:0-9213 GCA_035278345.1 Bradyrhizobium sp.
GGAAGCCTTCCAGGCGGCCGCGTCCAACGCCGACTGGTCCAAGGCTCCCGGCTACTACGTGATCCTCACCGACCAGCCGGGCGATGCCTCCTGGCCGATCACGGCGGCCACCTTCATCCTCATGCACAAGGATGCCACCGACAAGGCAGCCGCGCAGGAAGCCATCAAGTTCTTCAAATGGTCGTTCGAGAAGGGCGGCAAGATGGCCGAAGAGCTCGACTACATCCCGATGCCGGCTTCGGTTGTGAAGCAGATCGAGAAGACCTGGTCGGCCGAGATCAAGAGCTGATCTGAAGCGATGCTCGCGCCCGATGCTCAGGGCACGAGCCGGACAAGCAGGACCCGGAGCTGGACTAGCTCCGGGTCAGCGCCCAACAGGCGCTCAAGAAGAAGAGTGCGGCGACAAACTCGCCGAGGAAAAGTCCTCACGGAAACGTGGCGGCTTGGGTCGCGTTGAATTTCAAAGGGGACAGGCGTGGCAGAAATGGCGGTTCAGACCGACGACGTGATGGACGCTGCAGGCCCTTACGATCGCGCCAAGGCCCTCAGCGCTTTCAAGCTCGGTGACATCACCTTCTACTGGATCACGCGCGCCAGCGCGATTTCGGTCCTGCTCATACTCGGCGGCATCATCATCTCGCTGATCGTCGGCGCCTGGCCGGCGCTGAAGGAATACGGCCTCGCCTTCCTGTGGACGCAGCGCTGGGCGCCGTCGGCCGATCCGCCGGTGCTGGGTGCGCTCGGCCCGATCTACGGCACGCTGATCACCTCCTTCATTGCCATGCTGATCGCCATTCCCGTCGGCATTGGCATCGCAGTGTTCCTCACTGAACTCTGCCCGCAATGGGCGCGCCGCCCGATCGGCATTGCGGTGGAACTGCTCGCCGGCATCCCCTCGATCATCTACGGCATGTGGGGCTTCTTCGTGCTGGGCCCGTTCCTGGCCAACACCTTCCAGCCCCTGATGATCCGCATCTTCGACGGCGTGCCCGTGCTGGGCGACATCTTCGCCGGCCCCCCGTCCTATCTCAGCCTGTTCAACGCGGCGCTGATCCTCGCCATCATGGTGCTGCCCTTCATCACCGCGATCTCGGTCGACGTGTTCAAGACGGTGCCGCCGGTGCTGAAGGAAGCGGCCTACGGTGTCGGCTGCACCACCTGGGAAGTGGTCCGCAGCGTCGTCATCCCCTACACCCGTGTGGGCGTGATCGGCGGCATCATGCTGGCGCTCGGCCGCGCGCTCGGCGAGACCATGGCGGTCACCTTCATCATTGGCAATTCCTTCAAGATCCAGTCCTCGATCTTCGCGCCGGGCACCACGATCTCGGCGGCGATTGCCTCGGAATTCGCCGAGAGCGATGGCCTGCATCAGTCCGGCCTGATTCTGCTCGGCTTGTTGCTGTTCGTGCTCACCTTCATCGTGCTCGCCTGCGCGCGGCTGATGCTGCTGCGGCTTGAGCAAAAGGCGGGGAAGTAGGCCATGAACCCGATCTACGTAAGACGCCGCCGCACCGATATCGTCGTTCGCGTGCTTTGCCTTGGCGCCGCCGCCTTCGGCGTTACCTGGCTGGCCCTGATCCTGTTCACGCTGTTCTATAATGGCCTTTCCGGCCTTTCCCTGCAGGTGTTCACCGAGAACACGCCGCCGCCCGGCTCGACCCAGGGCGGCCTGCTCAACGCCATCACCGGCTCGCTGATCATGACCGCGATTGGGGTCGGCATCGGCGCGCCGCTCGGCCTGTTCGCCGGCACCTACCTCGCCGAATACGGCAGGCACGACAAGCTCACCTCGGTGATCCGCTTCATCAACGACATCCTGCTCTCGGCGCCGTCGATCATCATCGGCCTGTTCATCTATGGTGCGGTAGTGGTGCCGATGCGCGGCTTCTCGGCGATTGCAGGCAGCCTGGCGCTCGCCGTGATCGTCATTCCGGTCGTGCTGCGCACCACCGAGGACATGCTGCTGCTGGTGCCCAATCCGCTGCGCGAAGCTGCGTCCGCCCTCGGGCTGCCGCGCTCGCTTGTCATCAAGAGGGTTGCCTACCGCGCCGCGCGCAGCGGCCTGATCACCGGCGTGCTGCTCGCCACCGCCCGTGTCGCCGGCGAGACCGCGCCGCTGCTGTTCACCGCGCTCTCCAACCAGTTCTTCAGCCTCAACCTCGCCAAGACGATGGCCAACCTGCCGGTGACCATCAACAACTTCGTGCAGAGCCCCTACGCCTACTGGAAGGAACTCGCCTGGAGCGGCGCGCTGCTGATCACGCTGACCGTGCTTGCCCTGAACGTTGGCGCCCGCATCCTCGGCGCCGAAAGGACCGCGAAATGAACGATCTTTCCGTATCCGTGAGTACCGCCAGCGGGCCCGTTCCGCACGTCGCGCTTCCCGAGGCAGCGCCCAAGGTCACCGCGCGCGGCCTCAACTTCTATTACGGCGAGCATCATGCGCTGAAAAACATCAACCTGACGCTCGGCACCAACCGCGTCACCGCCTTCATCGGCCCGTCCGGTTGCGGCAAGTCCACGCTGCTGCGCATCTTCAACCGGATGTACGATCTCTATCCGGGCCAGCGCGCCACCGGCCAGTTGATGCTTGACAACACCAACGTCCTCGACCCCAAGCTCGACCTCAATCTGCTGCGCGCCCGGGTCGGCATGGTGTTCCAGAAGCCGACGCCGTTCCCGATGACGATCTACGAGAACATCGCCTTCGGCATCCGCCTTTATGAGAAGATTTCGAAGTCCGAGATGGACGACCGCGTCGAGAAGGCGCTGCGCGGCGGCGCGCTGTGGAACGAGGTCAAGGACAAGCTCAACGCCAGCGGCCTCAGCCTCTCCGGCGGCCAGCAGCAGCGGCTCTGCATCGCCCGCACCGTGGCGGTGCGTCCCGAGGTGATCCTGTTCGACGAGCCCTGCTCGGCGCTCGACCCGATCTCGACCGCCAAGGTCGAGGAACTGATCCAGGAACTGGCGGAAAACTACACGATCGCCATCGTTACCCACAACATGCAGCAGGCGGCGCGCGTCTCCGACAAAACAGCCTTCATGTATCTGGGCGAATTGATCGAGTTCGACGACACCAACAAGATCTTCACCTCGCCGGGCGATCGACGTACCCAGGATTACATCACCGGCCGCTTCGGGTAAGCGCTGGTTGAGGAGTTAAGAAAATGGCCTCTGAACATACCGCAAAAGCGTTCGACAGCGACCTGCAGGAGTTGACGCGCCTGGTCGCCGAGATGGGCGGGCTTGCCGAGCGCATGATCACCGAGTCGGTGGATTCGCTGGTGCGCCGCGACGTTGCTCTGTCCAAGCGCGTGGTCGCGGCCGACGTCGAACTCGACCGGCTGCAGCACGTCATCGAGGAGCGCGCGGTGCTGACCATCGCCCGCCGCCAGCCCATGGCGGTCGACCTGCGCGAGATCGTCAGCGCCATGCGCGTTGCCATCGATCTCGAGCGGATCGGCGACCTTGCCAAGAACATCGGCAAGCGCGTCACCGCGATCGAGAGCGATTTCCAGCCGCTGAAGCTGATCCGCGGCCTCGAGCACATGACCGACCTCGTGCAGTCGCAGGTCAAGTCGGTGCTGGATGCCTACGCCGCGCACGATCTGCCGGCCGCGATGAGCGTCTGGAAGGGCGACGAGGAGGTCGACGCGATCTGCACCTCGCTGTTCCGCGAATTGCTCACCTACATGATGGAAGACCCGCGCAACATCTCGTTCTGCATCCACCTGATGTTCTGTGCCAAGAACATCGAGCGGATCGGCGACCACGCGACCAATATCGCCGAGACCGTGTTCTACATGATCGAGGGTCAGCAGATGCTCGACAAGCGCCCCAAGGGCGACATGACGAGCTTTGCCACGACGGTGCCCGGTAATTAGAGCATGATCCCGAGAAGTGGGTACCGGTTCTCGGACAGGATCATGCTCCAGATATAGCGCGTATCAGGAACGAAACAGGATATAATAGACTCATGAGCGCACGCATTCTGGTGGTGGAGGACGAGGAAGCGCTGACCACGCTCCTGCGTTACAACCTCGATGCCGAAGGATACGAGGTCGAGACCGTCGCCCGCGGCGACGAAGCCGACACGCGGCTGAAGGAGCGGGTGCCTGATCTGGTGGTGCTCGACTGGATGCTGCCGGGCCTTTCCGGCATCGAGCTGTGCCGTCGCCTGCGGGCGCGGCCGGAGACCAAGCAGCTGCCGATCATCATGCTGACCGCGCGCGGCGAGGAGAGCGAGCGCGTGCGGGGCCTTGCGACCGGCGCCGACGACTACATCGTCAAACCCTTCTCGGTGCCGGAGCTGCTGGCGCGGGTGAAGGGCCTGCTCAGGCGCGCCAGTCCCGAGCGGCTCGCCACGGTCCTGACCTATGGCGACATCGAGCTCGACCGCGAGAAGCGCCGCGTCGCGCGTTCCGGCCGGCCGATCGACCTCGGTCCGACCGAGTACCGCCTGCTCGAATTCTTCCTCGAACATCCCGGCCGCGTCTTCAGCCGCGAGCAGCTGCTCGACAGCGTCTGGGGCCGCGACATCTACATCGACGAGCGCACCGTCGATGTCCACATCGGCCGCCTGCGCAAACTGCTCAACCCAGGCCGCGAGCAGGACCCCATCCGCACCGTCCGCGGCGCCGGCTACGCGCTGGACGACCGCTTCGCGAAAGCCGAGCCGCAGACGTAGAATTCTGCGCACGCACCACAAAAAAACGTCCCGGCCTGGACCGGGACGTTTTTCGTTTCAGAAATGATTGGAAGCCTTATCGCCCCTGCGGCTTCGGCGGTTGCCGCCGGCGGTCGGCCGCGGGTTGATAAGCAACGCGCGAGTGGTGGGCGCAGTAGGGCAGGCCGGTGAGCGCCTTGCCGCCGCAGAAGAAGAATTCCGGGGTTGCGGGATCGCCGACCGGCCAGTGGCAGGTGGCCTCGTTGAGTTCCAGCAGCGACAGCCGCTGGCTCATCGGAACGACGTTGTCGTACGCGATGGGATCCGCTTCCACCTCGACCTCGAAGGCCTGCGCCAGCGCGGTGTTGCCGCGCGACATCGGCCGCGACACCCGCACCATCTGCGCTGGACGCGCCTTGCGTGGCCGCGGCGCGGCCGTGGAAGGGGCCTTGGCGCGGCCGGAAAGGCCGAGGCGGTGCACCTTGCCGATCACGGCATTGCGGGTGACGTTGCCGAGCTCCGCGGCGATCTGGCTCGCCGAAAGTCCGGATTCCCAGAGCTTCTTCAGCTGTTCGACGCGTTCATCGGACCAGGTCAAAACCGTCATCGTATTCTTCCTTTCGCCTCACACCGGCCGTTTCGGAACGGTGCTGGCGATGCCAAATCCCGTAAAACCCCTGCGGACAGAATCCCTTACCCCTCGCCGGACAGGTATGAACCGCGCCCGAACGTTTACGCCGCAAAAAGCTACTTAGAGGTCAGATATGCCGCACGAGATGTCGTACCCGACGAAGGAAACGCTACAATATGCCGTGACTCCGGCGCAAGAGTCGGCCGTCGCGCTTCCACATGTTCCGTCTCGTATGCGAGGATTTCCGGAATCTTACGGTTGCAGGGTATTTTGCAGTGCACTCAGGCCATTTTTGGCGTGTTGACAGTGACTGCTCCGCCCCTAAGATAGTTCCTGCGTGCCGCCTGCAAAAGGCGGCACGTTTCGTTTTCCGCCGGCTCTGCCGCAGCGATCTGCGCCCGTGCTCGCAGCAGCGGCTGGCCTAACAAACCTGCAAGTGACAGCCATGACCAACAGCGCCACGTCGCATCTGCTTCCCGTCTTTGCCAGGGTCGATCTCGGTTTCGAGCGCGGCGAAGGCGCCTGGCTCGTCGCCACCAATGGCGAGCGCTATCTCGATTTCACCTCGGGCGTCGCGGTGAACGCGCTGGGCCACTGCCATCCGCATCTGGTCAAGGCGCTGCAGGAGCAATCGACCAGGCTCTGGCACATGTCGAACCTGTTCAAGAGCCCGGATGGCGACAAGCTCGCCGCGCGCCTCTGCGAGCAGAGCTTTGCCGACTTCGTATTCTTCTGCAATTCCGGCGCCGAAGCCATGGAATGCGTGATCAAGGTGGTGCGCCGCTATCATGCCTCCAAGGGCCATCCCGAGCGCTATCGCTTGATCACCTTTGAAGGCGCCTTCCACGGCCGTACGCTGGGAACGCTCGCGGCCACCGGCTCGGCGAAATATCTTGAAGGATTTGGTCCGCCGCTCGACGGCTTCGACCAGGTGCCGCATGGCGACCTCGAGGCGGTGAAAAAGGCGATCGGTCCGCAGACCGCCGGCATCCTGATCGAGCCCGTGCAGGGCGAGGGCGGCGTGCGCAGCGCGCCGGTGTCGTTCTTCAAGGCGCTGCGCGAGCTATGCGACCAGCACGGCCTGCTGCTCGCCTTCGACGAGGTGCAGACCGGCATGGGCCGCACCGGCGATCTCTTCGCCTACAAGCGCCTCGGCGTGAAGCCCGACGTGATGTCGCTGGCCAAAGCGCTCGGCGGCGGTTTCCCGATCGGCGCGTGCCTTGCGACGGCTGAAGCCGCAAGCGGCATGACCCCGGGCTCGCACGGCTCGACCTTCGGCGGCAATCCGCTGGCGATCGCCGCGGCCAACGCCGTGCTCGATGTCATGCTGCAACCCGGCTTCTTCGACCGCGTGCAGAAGATGTCGCTGCTGCTCAAGCAGAAGCTTGCCTCCGTCGTCGACCGCTATCCGTCCGTGCTGTCGGAAGTGCGCGGCGAGGGGCTTTTGGTCGGCGTCAAGGCCGTGGTGCCCTCCGGCGATCTCGTCAACGCATTGCGCGGCGAAAAACTGCTCACGGTCGGCGCCGGCGACAATGTCGTGCGCTTCCTCGCGCCCCTGATCGTCAACGAGGCCGAGATCGATCATTCGATTCAGTGCCTGGAGCGCGCCTGCGTCGCGCTGTCGGCGACGGAAAAAAAGAAGGCGGCGGGGTGATGAGCAAGTCGCCACGACATTTCCTCGACATCGGCGAAATGCCGCTCGGGGAATTGCGCAACATCATGGACGCCAGCCGCGCCATGAAGGCAAGCCTCAAGGCGCACGAGAAGGCCAAGAAGCCGCTCGAGGGCAAGACGCTCGCGATGATCTTCGAGCGGCCGTCGACCCGCACCCGCGTCTCCTTCGACGTCGGCATGCGCCAGCTCGGCGGCGAGTCCATCATGCTGACCGGCGCGGAGATGCAGCTCGGCCGCGGCGAGACCATCGCCGACACCGCGCGGGTGCTCTCGCGCTATGTCGACGCTATCATGATCCGGATCCTCAATCACGAGGCGCTGCTGGAGCTTGCCGCGCACGCCACCGTGCCCGTCATCAATGGCCTGACCCGCCGCTCGCATCCCTGCCAGGTGATGGCTGACCTCATGACCTTTGAGGAGCATCGCGGCTCCATCGAGGGCAAGACGGTCGCCTGGACCGGCGACGACAACAACGTGCTTGCCTCCTGGGCGCATGCCGCCGAGCGCTTCAAATTCCGCCTCAATGTCGCGACCCCGCCGGAGCTTGCGCCGAAAAAGGCGATGCGCGAGTGGATCAAGGCAACGTCAGCGCCGATCGTGCTGGGCAGCGATCCCGAGGCTGCCGTGCGCGGCGCCGATTGCGTCGTCACCGACACCTGGGTGTCGATGGGCGACAAGGAGGGCGAGCACCGCCACAATGTGCTGCGGCCTTATCAGGTCAATGCCAAGCTGATGTCGCTGGCCAAGCCCGACGCCATCTTCATGCACTGCCTGCCCGCCCATCGCGGCGAGGAGGTCACTGATGAGGTGATCGACGGCCCGCAGTCCGTGGTGTTCGACGAAGCCGAAAACCGCCTCCACGCGCAGAAAGGCATTCTGGCCTGGTGTTTCGACGCCGTGGCGTAAAGATTGCTCGATGTCGTCCCGGCGAAGGCCGGGACCCATACCGCGTGATCTATCCGCGAACGCGATGTGGCAAGAACTCAACGCAATAACCTCAGCCGGTGGTTATGGGCCCTGGCCCCCCGTGCGCAATTGCGCACTAGGCCGGGGCGACATCCACATCGGAACAACCCCTTTCGTTTCGCGACCTCAGACCCCAGATAGAGCGCCATGGTCTCCCAATCCCCTGAAACGAAAACCGCGCCCGAAACCCCGATCCGCGCGCCATCAGCGGTTCCCGTCGACGACGCCGTGTTGCCCTTCGAGGTCAACGCGCTCGATCTGCGCGGCCGCCTGACCCGGCTCGGCCCCGCGCTCGACGACATCCTCACCAGGCACGATTATCCCGCGCCGGTGGGCAAGCTGCTCGGCGAAGCCATCGTGCTGACCACGCTGCTAGGCACCTCCCTCAAATTCGAGGGCCGCTTTATCCTGCAAACCCGGACCGATGGTCCGGTTTCCTTTTTGGTGGTCGACTTCAAGTCGCCCGACCGTCTGCGCGCCTACGCGCGCTTTGACGCCGCGCGCCTCAAGGAGGGCCAGACCTCCGGCGAGCTGCTCGGCAAGGGCCATCTCGCCATGACCATCGATCAGGGCGCGGATATGAGCCGCTATCAGGGCCTGGTCGCACTGCATGGCGGCAGCCTCGAAGAGGCCGCGCACGAATATTTTCTGCGCTCCGAGCAGATCCCGACGCGCGTGCGCCTTGCCGTCGGCGAGGAATGGCGCGGCGGCGATGGCGGCAAACACCGCTGGCGCGCCGGCGGCATGCTGCTGCAATTTTTGCCCAAGGCGCCCGAGCGCGCCCGCCAGGCCGATCTGCATCCAGGCGATGCGCCCGAAGGCACGGTGCATCACACCGTCGACGAGGACGACGCCTGGGTCGAAGGCCAGTCGCTGATCGGGACGGTCGAGGACGTCGAGCTGATCGACCCGAATCTGTCGGGTGAGCGCCTGCTCTATCGTCTCTTCCACGAGCGCGGTGTCCGCGTGTTCAAGCCGCAGCCGCTGCAGGCGAAATGCTCCTGCTCGCGCGACGCGGTGGCCTCGATGCTGAAAAGCTTCGCACCAAAAGACCGCGCCGACATGGTGAAGGACGACAAGGTCGTCGTCACCTGCGAGTTCTGCTCATCGGTCTACGAATTCACCCCGCACGAAGCGGGGGTGGAGGAGGGAGCAGAGTAGCGCAATTGTCATCACCCGCGACCCGTCTTCGCCAAGGCTTCGCCGGGGTTCAGCATCCGGCCCGCCGAAGCTTCAGCGAAGGCGGCAAGCGGGTGATCCTTGTTCCAGAGACATC
>DATEJC010000484.1:0-3254 GCA_035278345.1 Bradyrhizobium sp.
TGGCGCAAGGTGCTGTTCTCCGAATACGACTATTCCATGCAGGACGTGCGGCTGAAGCTGAACCAGCCGATCGAACAGTGCCGCCTGTTCATGGTTTTTGACGGCCGCTGGAAATACATTCACGCCAGCGGCTTCCGCCCGATGCTGTATGACCTGCAGAGCGACCCGCAGGAATTCGCCGACCGCGGCGATGACCCTGCCTGCGCTGACGTGATCGCGCGCCTGCAGGCCGCCTTGTTCGACTGGGCCCTGCATCCGAAAATGCACATCACCACGCCGAATGCGAAGATCGCCGCCTATGCGGAAAATCAGTTGCAGGTGAAGGGCGGCATCCTGATCGGCATCTGGGACGAAGAAGAACTCGCCGCCATCCGCGCGCGGATCGCGACGCAATCGGCGCCATGAAACCCGGGTTGCAATGACGCCATGGTGGTGAACGCCTGTTCAAGAAAGTTTCCTGCTGTTCCCGGCAACATCACCGGCCGGCATTCGTTCTTCTCCCGGTAACAACGAATGGAGAGGAACAATGAGGAAGCTCTCGTATACGCTGGCTGCGCTCGCGACCCTCGCCATCGGCGTGCCGACGGCGGCAAGCGCCGCCGGTTTCGGCGTCTATGTCGGCGGCGACCGCGACTATTACGGCGACCGCTACTACAGCGGCCCGAGCGTGCGGTTCTATGACCACGACCGCGGCCTGCATCGCGGATGGTACCACCGCAACTACTATCGCGATGGTGACGTCGTGATCCGACGTCATCACTACTGGGACGACTAGTGGCTGACGGAAATGGAGAATGGCCCCTTTCGAGGGGCCATTTTCTTTTGCGCGCGCATCCTTTCTAGTTCGTGATCTTGTAGCCGGTCCCCTTCACGATCGGCTCCCAGAACGCCGTATCGGCAGCGAGCGCCTTTGTCAGGCCTTCCGGCGTCGAGCCGACCGGGATCAGCGTGACGGCTTTCAGCTTCTCCCTGACGTCGGGCCTGGCCAGCACTTCCGCGGCGGCGGCGCTCAACTTTTTGGCAAACTCCGGCGGCGATCCCGCCGGCAGCCACAGGCCGTACCAGGCGTCCGCCACCATATCGACGCCGCTCTCCTTCAGCGTCGGAACGTCGGGCAGGAATGGCGAGCGCTCGGCGCCGCTCACCGCCAGAATCCGGATCGTGCCGGCGCGATGCTGGGTGACGGTGTCCGACAGCGTGGTGACGGCGAAGGGCACGTGACCGCCGATCAGATCGGTGATGATCGGCGCCGAACCGCGATAGGTCACGCGCGTCATCGACAGCTTGAGCACCTGTTCGATGTGCCAGCCCATGAAATGCGGAATGGTGCCGCTGCTCGGCACGCCATAGCTCGCCTTCGACGGATTGGCCTTGATCCAGGCCACCAGCTCCTTGAAGTCCTTCACCCCGATCGAGGGGCTTGCGACGACGACGAACTCGAAGCGCGCAAGCTGCGATACCGGGATGAAGTCCTTTGCCGGAGAAAAGCTCGGCTCGGTCTCCACCATGGGCAGCAGATACATGGTCGGCGCCGTCGTCATCAGGATGGTGGTGCCGTCGGGGCTTGCGCCCTTCGCCGCGCGGATGCCGATCAGCCCGTCGCCGCCGGTGCGGTTCTCGACGATGAAATTGCGGTCCAGCAGCGGCTGAAGATATTGCGCCAGCTGGCGGCACACGAGGTCGCCGCTGCCGCCGGCCGCGAAGGGAAAGACGATTTTTGTCAGCGGGCCGGATTGCGCGGATGCCGGCCCGGCTTTCGCCGCGGCTGACAACGCAAGGCTTCCGGCAATGAACTCGCGGCGATTCATGGGCTCTCCTCCCGGCCATTTCGGGCGGCATTACAGCAGACCGGCCCGCCCCGGGGAATAACCAAGTCGTCGCGAGGCGGGTCAAGGGCGCTTGCGCGGGGCGGCTGAGTGCTGCAAAACGGCAGCACTTTCTATAGGTCCCAAAAGGTCATGAAACGCCCCGCGCTGAAGAATTTCCGCCGTATCGTCGTCAAGGTCGGATCGTCGCTCTTGATCGATTCCGCCAAGGGCGAAGTGCGCGCGTCGTGGCTGAAGGCGCTGGCCGCCGATATCGCCAGGCTGCACGGCGCGGGCCGCGACGTGCTGGTGGTCTCCTCCGGCTCGATTGCGCTGGGGCGCAGCCGGCTGAAATTGCCACGCGGACCGCTCAAGCTCGAGGAAAGCCAGGGCGCGGCTGCGGTCGGCCAGATTGCGCTGGCGCGTATCTGGTCGGAGGTGCTCGGCGATCACGGCATCGGCGCCGGCCAGATCCTGGTGACGCTGCAGGACACGGAAGAACGCCGCCGCTATCTCAACGCGCGCTCCACCATCGCAAAGCTGCTCGAATGGCGCGCGGTGCCTGTCATCAACGAGAACGACACCGTCGCGACCAATGAAATCCGCTATGGCGACAACGACCGCCTCGCCGCGCGCGTCGCCACCATGGCGAGCGCGGATCTGCTGATCCTGCTCTCCGATATCGACGGGCTCTACACGGCGCCGCCCAATGCCAATCCGGACGCAAAGCTGATTCCGATCGTGGAGTCCGTCACTTCGGAAATCGAGGCGATGGCGGGCGCCGCGGAATCCGAGCTGTCGCGCGGCGGCATGTACACCAAGATCGAGGCGGCCAAGATCGCCACCACATCGGGCACGCATATGCTGATCGCCAATGGCAAGATCGAGCATCCCCTGCAGGCGATCGCCGATGGCGGCAGCTGTACCTGGTTCCTGACGCCTGCGAATCCCGTCACTGCGCGCAAACGCTGGATCGCGGGCTCGCTGGAGCCGAAGGGCACGTTGACGATCGATGCCGGCGCCGTCAGCGCGCTGCGTGCCGGCAAAAGCCTGCTGCCGGCCGGCGTGATCCGGGTCGACGGCCAATTCGCGCGCGGCGATGCCGTGATCGTGCGCGGCCCCGACACCCGCGAGGTCGGCCGCGGCCTCGTCGCCTACGACGCCGAGGATGCCGAGAAGATCAAGGGCCGCTCCTCGCCCGACGTGATGACGATCCTGGGCATCAGCGGCCGATCGGAGATGATCCACCGGGATGATCTGGTGGTGGGCCCGCCGGGGACAGTCCCGGTCAAGTAGGCCATTGGCCGACCTTGCAAATTCGGCTTGGCGCCGGGCAGCCATCCAGTTCCGTGCCTCGCCAGACCCCCGATTTCCGTGCTACGAGAAGACCTTAATTGAAGCCCGGACCACCATGACGACCGCCCTGAAAGCCGTCGACGGCTCTGCCGA
>DATEJC010000485.1:0-9256 GCA_035278345.1 Bradyrhizobium sp.
GGGCGTCAGTCGGCCGGACGGCCGCTCCGGCTACGGTCGAAAGGCTGCCGGAGAGGAAAGTCCGGGCTCCATCGACATGCGGTGCCGGATAACATCCGGCGGGGGCAACCCCAGGGAAAGTGCCACAGAGAACGAACCGCCGCGCTTCGGCGAGGCAAGGGTGAAAAGGTGCGGTAAGAGCGCACCGCGTTTCCGGCAACGGAAACGGCACGGCAAACCCCACCGGGAGCAAGACCGAATAGGGACGGCATCGCGGGCTGTTCGCTTTAAGCGATAACGCCGCAGGGCTATGTCAGGCTCGCCGTCCGGGTAGGTTGCTCGAGGCCATGTGCGAACATGGTCCCAGAGGAATGGCCGTCACGTATCGTCCGCGCGAGCGGGCGGTGCCCTACAGAACCCGGCTTACAGGCTGGCTGATACGCTAAAGCGTTTTCGAGCGAAGTGGTCTTCCGGTTTGCGTGAAGAAAACGCGTGTTACTAACCAAGAATGAGGGGCTCGGCGCGAACACGCCGGGCCCCTCGCCATCTTGGCACAGTGCCGTGCCAGGCACTGGCGTTCGCCGCTGAGGTCACTCCGGACGGCTTTTCCATCGATTTGCCGTCGACCCCATGAATAACTCAACACAATCTCAGGCGTATCTCAGGGACTCAACAATGTCGCCGAGGAGCGGTCATCGTAGGGTCCGTTCGCAAGACGGGTTGCGAACCAGGTCGGCAGCCCGACCCTGCGTCCCCCTAACCCAGAGAAAAGTCATGAACCATATCTTCAAGTCCAGATCCACCGTGCTCGCGCTCGGCATTGCCGGCCTCCTTGTGATGTCGGTTGCTCCAGCCTCGGCCGAGACGGTCGTCCGTGACCATCGCGACCCGCCGGTCGTTCGCGATCATCGCGCTGGGCAACCCGTCGTCCGGGATCACCGCACTGAGCCCGCCGCGGGCGGCGGCGTCACCGTCACAAGCAATCCGCGTCCGCGCAAGCCCCCTTGTCTCGGCAACCTCTGCTAACGTGAGGAAAGTCTGCGTCGACTTGCACACGTATATCGTCCGCTTTAAGCGTGCGGTGCCCTACAGAGGCTTACAGGCCGGCTGATATTCTTAAAGCGCTTTCGAGCGAAGTGGACTTCCGGTTCGCGTGAAGAAACGCGTCTTACTAACCAAGTATGAGGGGCTCGGCGCAACACGCCGGGCCCCTCGCCGTTTTGGTGTGAGCGAAGATATCACTGCGCTCAAACTGGCTACTCTCGTTCGTCGGCTGCGCCGGGACGCGCCCCTACTTCTTGAACTTGGCTTGAATCCCGGCGAGACCTGCTTCGTAGACGCCACTCAGGGCATCAATCGCATCCTTCTCCTTGCCGGAGTCCGGCGTGTACGAGCCGGTCCAGGTCACGATGGAAACACCGTCCCCCTTTGCCGTGACCTTGATCGTCGCTTTGTAGTTCGTGACCGGCAACGGGCTCGATACGAAGGCGTAGGAATAGCTGTGTTCCTTCTCGTCCCGCGCGGTCTGCGTCTCCACGAACGACGCCTTCCCGTCCTTGGTAATGAGCGTGCGGGTCGGCGGCGACTTGCCATCTTCGATGCACACTCCGACCGGCGGCAGCCAGTCCTTGATAGCGCAGAACGAACCGATCACCGACCACACGGCCGAGGGCGTGCCGTTGACCTCGATGCTGCGGGTCAGGTTGGCGGCCGAAACGGGCATGGCGCCGAAGCCTAGGGCAATGGTGCAAAGCGCCGCGGAACGGACCAGCGCTGTGATCCTGCATGCCGTCATATCATTCTTCATGGGATATTCCTTTCATCTTTGAGAGATCTGCCGGTGTGGATCCTTCCGATGGCCGGCGGAATGCCGGCGCGAGGCAACACATGTCCTGCAGGCGAGCTCCTGCTCGCAATCCCGGTCGAATATCGATCCCGGCCATGGGCGACCAGTTCAGGAAATGAATCCAGCCAGATACAGAATCTGAACTAGGAGTCCCCTCAGTTTGGCCCTAACTTCCCGATCTCGCCCGTCACGGAGGAAAGCATGACGATCGGCAGCTATAAGCAGTTCTGCCCGGTCGCGATGGCCGCGGAAATATTATGCACGCGCTGGACCGTGGTGCTGCTCCGCGAACTCATCGCCGGCTCGACGCGCTTCAATGATCTGCGCCGCGGCGTGCCGCGGATGTCGCCGGCATTGCTGTCGCAGCGGCTGAAGGAGCTCGAACTGGCGGGCATCTTGACCCGCAAATCGGGTTCGGAACGCGGCGTCTTCGAATATCAGCTGACCGCGGCAGGACGCGAACTCAGGCCGATCGTCGAGGCCTTCGGCGTCTGGGCCAGCGCCGCATCGAATCGCATTTGTCGCTGCAGCATCTCGATGCCCAGCTGCTGATGTGGGACATGCGGCGCAATCTGAACACGACGCCGATGCCGAAGAAGCGCAGCGTGGTGCAGTTTAGCTATCCCGAACTGCCGGCGACACAACGGTCGTGGTGGCTGATCGTCGATCCCGAGGAAAGCGTCGATCTCTGCTCGATCGATCCGGGATACGATGTCGATCTCTATGTGTCCGTCGATCTGCGGACCATGACGGCAATCTGGATGGGACTCGTAAGCGTTCGCGCCGCCGTTGCCGACCGCCGCATGATGCTGACCGGAAACCGGCAGCTCGCCAATGCGATGCAGAGCTGGCTCGGCCTCAGTCCGTTTGCGAAAGAGCAGAAGCTCGCAAGCTGAGGCGCGAGCGCACGGGCGGTACAGTTTCCGTATCGGCCTGCTTCACTTCCTGAACTGGCGCACCGCGGCGCACTTCTGGCAAGCCGGGATCAGACCTCCCAATCGTGGAGGCTTACATTGAGCTTGGAGAGACAAGACATGACCGCGTTTTTGATAGCAGACATCAAGGTGACGGACGACAAATGGGTGCCGGACTACGCTGCCTCCGTTCACGACCTCGTGCACAAGCACGGCGGCAAATACCTGTCGCGCAGCGGCAATGTGAAGACATTGGAGGGCAAGCCGCTGGACACGTCGCTAATAGCGATCATGGCGTTCCCATCGGCGAAAGCAGCAGAATCGTTCGTCACCGACCCGGCCTACATCCGCTATGCCGCAGCTCGCCGGGGCGGCAGCGAAAGCCGCTTTCAACTGATCGATGATACCGACCTAGCCGGAACGATTCCGTATCTCGCCAAAGCATGACCGACGCTTGGGCCGGCCCTAAAGCCTGGCGAGGTGCCGAGCAGCCCCTAAATACCCGGCTCGTCCCCGCATAGTTCGTGAGCACCCCGAGTAGTCTCCGGCCCTAGGCCTTCCAGACTGGGCCGGTGAAATGAGGGGCTCGGCACAACACGCCGGGCCCCTCGCCATTTGTTCGGGGATCGATGGCGCGATTCGACGCGACGTAGTCGATCTCGCCACGCGTAATGCCGATATCACGGAGCTCCCTGTCGCTCAGATCACTCAGGCGCTCTCGTACGGACAAGTCGTCAGCAAGGACGACGTTATTAACGCCATTTGGAACGGACGCATTGTCTAAGATGCCGCGCTGACGACCCGCCTGAATGCCGTCCGTAGCGCAATTGGCGATACCAGCGAGCAGCGCCTGATCAAGACATTTCCGCGCAAAGGCTTCCGCTTCGTTGGTGCTGTGCAGGAAGTGCAGCGGACCGTGCCGGTCAGCTCGGCGACACAGAACGGCGACCCGGGGCCAAGCCCTTTTTCACCGCCTCGTCTCTCCATCATTGTGCTGCCTTTCGCCAACCTCGGCGGGAATGCCGCGCAACATCACTTCGTCGATGGTGTTACCGAGAGCCTGACCACGGACTTGTCGCGAATCGACGGCTCATTCGTCATAGGTCGACACACCGCATTTGCCTACAAAGACAAGGCCGCTGACCTCAAGCAGATCGGCCGCGAGCTGAACGTCCGCTACATCCTTAAAGGCTCTGTGCAGCGCGCTGGCAACCAGCTGCGAGTCAACGTGCGCCTTGTCGATGCACAAGACGGCAACCACATTTGGGCCGATCGCTTCGACAAACCCGTCGCCAACCTGTTTGACATCATGGTCATAGACCGCCGCTGCGGTCAGAACGATCCGACCGCGGTTCCGATGGCGATCACAGCGGCGAGCGCGGCGACGGAGTTCACGATCCCGACCATGATGATGTCGCGGTAGCTGTCGCGATGCGTGAGACCGCAGATCGCGAGCAGGCTAACGACCGCGCCGTTGTGAGGCAGGATGTCCAGTGTCCCGGCGCCGATCACCGCTACGCGGTGCAACAGGCCGGGTTCGATCCCCAGCTGCGCGGCAAGGTCCATGTAAGTCGGCCCCAGCGCATCGAGCGCAATCGTCAGGCCGCCGGAAGCCGAGCCGGTCAGCGCCGCCAGCAGGTTGGTGGCGATCGCGAGCGACACCAGCGGACCGCCCTCGATTCCCAGCACCCAGTCGCGCACCACGGTGAATGCGGGAAGCGAGGCGACAACGGCGCCGAACCCGACCAGGCTGGCAACACTCAAGGCCGGCAGAACGGACGCATTGGCGCCGGCATCCATGGTTCGCCGCAGCGCGGGCAGTCTCGTCCAGTTGCAAAGGATGACCGCCGCGATCGCGGCCGCCAGCGCGACGACGACCGACCAGACACCGGCCACCGCAACCAGCGACGTGCTGCCCCAGCGCTGTTCGGCCAGGAACGCGAAATCGAGCCGCGGCAGGATGACGAGCGACATCACGAGATTGACGGCAACGACGACGATCAGCGGCAGCAGCGCGCTTGCGATCGGGACTGCTTCTTCGCTGTGATGCCCATGGCGGATTTCCGCCGGATCGAACTCGCGCGCGAACGTCGCCCGCTCGCGTAGCAGCTCGTCGTCGGCAACGTCAATCGAGGCGGACGGCGGCTCGTCGCCATAGCCCTCACCCGCTCGGCGCGCCACTCTCTCGGCGCGCAGCAGCCACCACAACCCGATGCCCAGCATGATCATCGCGGCGACGAGGCCAAGGCCGGGCGCCGCGAAGGGCGTCGTGCCAAAGAACGGCATCGGTATCGCATTCTGTATCGACGGCGTGCCCGGCAGCGCCGACATCGTGAATGACGAAGTGCCGAGGATGACGGCCGCCGGCACCAGGCGGCGCGGAATCCCTGCCGTACGGAACAGCGACTGGGCCATCGGAACGATGACGAAGAACGCCACGAACAGGCTGACCCCTCCATAGGTGACCAGCGCGCCCGCGAGCACGACGGCAAGCATGACCCGGCGCTCGCCGAGGCCGCGAGTGATGAAGCCAGCGACCGCCGCAACCGCGCCGCTGTCATCCATCAGCTTGCCGAACACGGCGCCGAGCAGAAAGATCGGAAAGAACTGGGCGAGAAACCCGGCCGCGCTGCTCATGAAGGTCTGCGTCCAGCTGGCGAGCAACGGCTCGCCGCCGAAGGCCGCCGCCAGCAGCGCACAGAGCGGGGCCAGCAGCAGGACACTCCAGCCGCGGAAGGCCAGAGCGACCAGAAGGCCGAGCCCAACGAGAATGCCGAGAAGACCCATGCTCTCAGCACTCCGCCAGCAGGATGTCGAGATCCGCGGTCGAACGCTCGCCGAGATCGTCGGCATGGGCGCGGAGGAACTCGCTGGCGGCGCGTCGCCCTTCCTCGTGCAGCTTGGCCACAAAAGCCCATTCGGCGTTGAGCTTGGACGATGAGCCGAACGTCGCAAGCATGTCGCTCTTGATCCGGTGCGTCTTCATCTGCGCCCAGCGGGCGCCTTCTCCCGTGCCGGGGTCGGCGACCTGGCGCAGCAGCGCGATCATCCGCAGCTCCTTGGCGAGCGGCGAATTGAACGAGATTTCGTTGAGACGGTTGAGGATATCCGCGGCGGTGCGCGGCTCTTCCAGCCGCTCGGTCGGATTGATCTGGACGATGATGGTGTCGCGCGCATCGGTCTCGCGCACCAGCGGCGTGATCGTGGGATTTCCCGCATAGCCGCCGTCCCAATAAGACTCGCCGTCGATCGCGATGGCGCGAAACATGGTTGGCAGGCAAGCCGATGCGAGCAGGACATCCGCCGATATCTCCGCATTGCGGAAGATCCGTCCACGTCCCGTCCGCACGCGCGTGGCCGTGACGAACAGCTTGATCGGCGCCCGCGCAAGGCGATCGAAATCAATGCCCTCCTCCAGTATCTTGCGCAGCGGGTTGACGCCGAGCGGATTGAGGTCGTAGGGCGACAGCATCCGCGACATCAGGTCGGTGAAGAGATAAGCGGGCGAGTTGTCGAGCGACCAGCGTCCCATGAGCCGATCGAACAGCGAGCGCTGCAACGGACTGAAGACGGCGGCGCGCGAAACGCTTCGCCAGTATTTTTCGAGGGCTTCCCGCGCGCCCGCATTGCCTCCGGCAGCAAAACCGTCGGCCAGCACGGCGGCGTTCATGGCGCCGGCGGATGTACCGGATATGCCCGCGATCTGAAGCCAAGACTCCTCAAGGAGCCGGTCGAGGACACCCCACGTGAACGCGCCATGCGATCCGCCACCCTGAAGCGCGAGATCGACCAGTACCGGGCTTCGGTCCATGAGACCACACTCACAACTTTCCACCCCCGGTAGATTATGTCGGAGTTTGACCGAACAAGCGAGGTAAAGCTGCCGCCGCTCACTATTTTGGCATGACGCCGCTGCAGGCGCCGGAATTCGCTCGGCCTGAGCATTTCTGCTAACCCGCGATCTTCTCCAGCAGTGCCATCAGCGCCTCCGGTGCGGTGACGTTCGGCGAATGGCTGGCGTCGATCTCGTCATAGCGCCAGGCGGAATCGTTCTTCGCCAGCCTGGCGAACTGGCCGAAGGTGTCCAGCGGCGCCGCACGCGTTGCATAGATGTAGCTGCGCGGCAGGGTCAGCGGCGCGGATAATTTCAATTTCTGCTCAAAGCATCGGATCGGCGTATGGACGCGGCGTTCGTTCAGCCATGCAATGTCCTCCGGCGCGGTGTCCGGCGATGTCGGGTTCGGCGGCACGCGCCAGCCGTCGCCGGATTTGGCAAGCTCGCGCATGCGCCGCTGCTCGGACTCCGCCAGGAAGTCCAGCAACGACTTGTCGCCCTCGGGCACGAAAGCATCGATGTAGATCAGCTGCCTGATCTTGTCGCGCGCACGGTCGGCGACGCCGGTCGCGACCATGCCACCATAGGAGTGGCCGATCAGCACGAAGTCACGGAGGTCTTCGTACCTGATGACGTTCAGCATGTCGGTGATGTGCGTCTCGAGGTCGATCGCGGGATGCGCCAGATGGGCGCGCTCGCCGAGCCCCGTATAGGTCGGCGTCACCAGGCGATGGCCGGCCCTGCTCATCAGCGGGTGCATCTTCTTCCACGCCCATCCGGCCGACCAGGCGCCGTGACACACCAGGAATGTTGTTGGGGACGAACTCATCGGGGCGTTTCCATTTTGCTATTTCGTTGAGGACCGCGATAGTACTGGTCCGCGGCTTCGTGTAAACGTCGCGCCAAATTCACCGCGGTCATTCCGGGGCGTCCGAAGGATGAACTGTGGTACGCAATTGCGTACCTGAGAATCTCGAGTTTCCGGGGTCGCGCTGAAGCGCGCCCCCGCAATGACAAAAGGAAAGAACATTGGACGCCGCCACCTATGCCGTCTTGCTGTTCGGAGCGCTTGCCGGCGGCTTCGTATCGGGGCTGGCCGGATTCGGTACCGCGCTGATGGCACTGGGAATCTGGCTCTACGTACTGTCGCCGGCGCTGGCCGTGCCGCTGGTGCTGATCTGCTCGGTCTCATCGCAGCTGTTTACCTTGCCGTCGATGTGGCGCCTCATGGACTTCAGGCTGGCCCTGCCCTTCGTGCTCGGCGGCCTAGCCGGGATGCCGATCGGGGCGCTGCTGGTGGCGCGCGCCGATCCGCAGGTGTTCAAGCTGAGCGTCGGCGTGATGTTGCTCGCGTTTCCAACCGCCCTTTATTTCATCCGCACGCCAATGGCGTTCCGTTTTGGCGGCCGTGCCGCCGATGCCGCGGTCGGATTCGCCGGCGGCATTCTGGGCGGCCTCGCCGGCCTGTCCGGCCCGCTGCCGACGCTGTGGGCGAGCGTGCGCGGCTGGACCAAGGACCAGCGCCGCGGCGTGTTCCAGATCTTCAACGGCACTGTGCTCGGCGCCGCCCTCGTTCTGCAGGTCGCCAGCGGCTTCGTCGCGCGCGACGTGGTCTGGCTGGCGGCGCTGGCCCTGCCCGGCACGCTGGTCGGCGCACGGGTCGGCATGTGGACCTATCGTTCGCTGAGCGACCGCAATTTCTACGACATCGTGCTCGGGCTGCTGTTTCTGTCCGGCCTCGGACTTGTCTGGAGCAGCATTGCACCGAGATGACGCGCGCATGGCGGCCATGTGCACCGAATGAGCCGGCTGTACGGACTCGCGCGAAGTCGATAACCGACGCGCATGTCCACAACCACGCAAGTCATGCCGTCGCATTCGCAGCGCGAACAACTGGGTCTCTTCCTGGGCTTCGTCGGCGTGGTGATTTTCGGCGGCACGCTGCCGGGAACACGGCTGGCGGTGTCCGCGATCGATCCGATCGCGGTGACGGCGCTGCGCGCGGCAATCGCCGGTCTTTGCTCGCTGGCGGTGCTGATCGCGCTGCGCCGGCCGCTGCCGCCGCGCGCGCTGTGGCCGCAGCTCATCATCGCGATGCTCTGCGTCACCATCCTTTTCCCGCTGTTCATCACCTTCGGCATGCGGACGGTGGATGCCTCGCACGGCGGCGTCGTGCTCGGCGTGCTGCCGATCGCGACTGCGCTCGTGGCCGTCGCCATCACCCATGAGCGGCCGCGGCCGCTGTTCTGGATAGCTTCGCTTGCGGGCGCCGCGCTGGTGATCGCCTTTGCGCTGCGCCAGGGCGGCGGCGTCATGTCATCAGGCGATCTCCTGCTGTTTGCGGCCGTTGCGGCCTCTGCGATCGGCTACGGCTTCTCGGGACGACTCACCTCGAACATGCCCGGCTGGGAAGTGATCAGCTGGGTGCTGGTCATCGCGCTGCCGATCTCGATTCCGGCGGCATGGTTCACCATGCCCGCCGATATCATGCAGTTGCCGGCAAAACCCCTGCTCGGCCTCGCCTATGTCGCGCTGTTCTCGCAATGGATCGGCTTCTTTGCCTGGAACGCAGGGATGGCGATGGGCGGCATTGCGCGGGTGTCGCAAGTGCAACTGCTGCAGCCCTTCGTCACCTTCGCGATCGCCACGACCTTCAACGGCGAGACCATCACCTGGCAGATC
>DATEJC010000486.1:0-8192 GCA_035278345.1 Bradyrhizobium sp.
TACGGCTTACTTCGTGCTCTCCCCGGTGAGCGGCCTTTATTGTCACCGTTGCCAAGCCCGCACAGGCGGGCCGGATAGACGCCAGGGTCGCGGCGCCAGGACCACACGACTTCGCCGTACGCTGCGGCGTTTTCGTCCGGCGAGAAAACCCGCCTGACGCCGCAAGCGTCCATCGCAACCCGCGCCAACGTACCGTGACGATCATGATCCGTCCCCTCGGGCGGCGCAGGATGGGATGGAAGATAGTTCTGATTTACGGAATAGTCAAGTTGCGACACTTCTGAATTTCGGACAAAATGTCGCAGCTAATTCTGAATTTTCGTAGAGCGGGCTGGCCGGGCAGTGCCGCAGGCGGTCCAGCAAAGCGAACCCGACTCGATTGCGGCGGATTACGCTTCCGCCTTCGTCCCTGGGTCAGCCGCCGCGCGCCCCGGTAGGGGAGTCACCAAAACGGGCTCTGAACAGCCGGTTGAAATGCGAGACGTTGTAGAAGCCGACTTCCCGGGCGATGCTTGACACCGGGCGGTCCGGAAATCGCATCAGCAGCGAAAAGGCGCGCTTCAGGCGCAGCTCGTTGACGCGGGCGGTGAAGGACGCGCCGGACTGCTCGAGCAGCTCCTGCAGATAGCGCGGCGAGATATCCTGTCCCCTCGCGACGGAGGCGATGCTCAGGTCGGGATCGGCAAAATGCCGGGCGATGTAGGCGATCGCCTGCTTCAGCCGCACCGCGCCCACGGCGCGCCCTGCATGCGCGCGCGTGTCACGGTTGGCGCCGAGCAGCAGGGCTGCCAGATCGTGAAAGTGATTGACGATGGCCTCACGCAAGGCAGGCGAAGCCAGTTCGGCATCGGATTGGACGAGGCGGACATAACGGTGCAGCAGCCGCAACGTGGCATCGTCACCGGCGATCTTGCGCATGACGGCGCCGTCGAGATCATCGGTTCGCATTGCCAGCGCGGCGCGGGGAAACACAAGACCGATGTGATGCGCCGCACCATCCAGCACGCCCGGCTCGTCAGGGCGGACGAGAACCGCATCCCCCTCGCCCAGCACCAGATCGACGCCGCGCTGCGAGGCGCGCGCCGGCCCTCCCAGATTGAGGATCAGCCCAATCGTCTCGCCATCATCGCCAGCCGAGAGGGCCCTGGTCCGATTGAAGCGCGTCACCGAGCCCTTGCAACATAGCAGGCCAACGCCGGGCAGCCGCTGCAGCACGGCCGTCACCTTGAACGGTTCGTCAGGCACCAGAGGCACCACGTCGACCTTGACCAGCGTGCGCCCGAACTCCTCGCGCCAGCGCTCCACCCTTTCGGGCGCCGGAAGTTCATCCGTCGTGAATTGCTGTGGCTTCAGATCGACATCAGCGGCCATGTGACTACGGCATTCCAAAAATGCCAAACCTATCGGCTGATCCGCAAGATGCAACTTCCTGCGCATAATTCCGGCAGCGGCGACAATCCCTGACCATCAGCACATCGGCGTTCGTGCAATGTTCGTGCCGCAGCCAGTGCATTTGTTTCCCTCGATTTGTCCCATACCTCTGCCGGAAACGGCCAACGCGGCAAGCTCAAAAATTTCAGTCGAAGGTGAGCTGATTTCATCTGCAATTCACAATGCGTCCACTTGGAGCGCAACGTGCTGGTGTGCGCAAATTGCAAAGCCGGGACGCGCGATAGGTCAATGCGCGACCGATCGATGTTGCTACCCGATGACAGAAGCCGAACCGCGCCTGTGCAAGATTGCTCGCGATACGCCGCGATTCAACCGATCGGGCAAGTGGGCATTGGAGGCACAAAAAATGGCAAAGGCAGCATTTGATCGCGTCGCGATGATCGCGCTGGCAATCGTCTCGGCAACTGCCCTGTCGAATACGGCGATGGCGCAGTCGACCGACACGCGCCGCATCGAAGAACTGGAAAAGGAAAACGCCGGGTTGCGCGCGCGGCTGCGCCGGCTGGAAGCGCAGAGCGAGAACACAAACCTGCGTGCGAAGATCGAAAAGCTCGAAGCCCGCCGCAACACCGCGCCGCCGCGCGTCGAAGCCAGCGCGCCGTCTGCGCCGCGGCTGTTTGAGAGCAGCGCGCCCGACCGCACCCTGATCCTGGCGGACATGAATGTGAAGGCGCCACCCGCGATCGCACCGCGGCTCTATACCTGGACCGGCGTCTATGTCGGCGTCGAGGGCGGCTACGGCTGGGGCAAGCAGGATCTGAATGCCGTCTTCCTCGGCGATCCCAACGTGCCGTTCCCATTTCCAGACGTTGCAGTGCAATCCGGCCGGCAGAAAGGCTGGTTGTTCGGCGGCTTCGCCGGTGCACAGCAGCAATGGGGCAGCTGGGTATTCGGCATAGAGGCTGACTTCGATGCCGCCGACATCAAGAATTCGGCGGTAGCGTCTGCGACGAACGCGTTTTTCATCGGAGGTGTTCCCGGGATACGTTGCGGCGCCAATAACACCGAATGCCTCACTCGCACCGTTGCGAGCGACTCCAAAATCGACGGTCTCGGTTCGCTGCGCGCTAAGGTCGGCTTCGCACCTGTGCCGAATTTGTTGATCTACGGCACGGGCGGCCTCGGCTTTGGGCATGTAAAGAACAGCTTCACCGTCACCGATTCGACCGAGCTGGGGCCCAATCAAGTTCCAGTCGCTCCGGTGGTCTCAGTGCTGACAGGCGGTACGTCAATGTTGGGCTGGGCAGCCGGCGCGGGCGTCGACTGGAAATGGTCTGCCGATGCGGGATCGGCCTGGGTGTTCGGCGTCGAATATCTGCACTACGATTTCGGGACGCAGACCATCACCGTCAGCAACAACGCCGGATCGAGTTCCGCCTTTCATACCAACGTAAGCGCCGACGCCATCAAGGGTCGCATCAGCTACCTGTTCAGCATCCGCTGAGACGGCCAGGTTCGACTTCGCGTTTTGCTTCTCTCGATCATACCGGCAAACGCAGCATCGTATAATGAATAGAGCGACTTCATACGCAGTCGCTCCGCGAGCGAAGGCGGAAGCGAAACCCAACACCTTGTCGGTGAGATGATGGGTTTCGCTTCGCTCGACCCATGGTACGGCCTACGGCAGTGAAGCCCTACTCATACCCCGCGCGGCGCACGGTGACGCGGCACAGGCCGTCGCAGCCGATCTTCTTCGCCGCGCCCAGCGAGAAATCCAGCACCCGGCCATGCGCGTATGGCCCGCGATCGAAGACGGGACATTCGATCTTCTTGCCGTTCTCCAGATTGGTGACGACGAAGACGGTACCGAACGCCTCGGTGCGATGCGCGCAGGAGACTTCGTTGGGCTTGAAGCGCTTGCCGCGCGCGTCCCACTTGTCTTCCCAGTAGACGGAGGCTTCCTCGTTGTCGGCCGGCGGACGCGCCACGCGGCCCATCCAGATCTGCTGGAAGGTCTGGGCCTCGGCGGGCAATGCGCCGAGAACGAGCGCCAGCGCAGCCAGCCTCGTTCTCAGAACAGCGCTGCGATTCTTCCCCATGGCTCCGTGCGCTCCCCTCCGCCGGACGCGCTTGTTATGGTAAATGCGCGGGTTACAAATTGGGCGCGGACGTGTCGGAAGTGGGCCGCTATCAGGCCGCGTGGTGGCGGCTGGAACCCGGGGAAACCATGGCTTATCCTGCCCTACAGGAGGGCAGATGACACGACGCTCTGGAGCCGGCGGCGGACCATCGAAGGGCCGTAGCGCGAGGACGCCGACGCGCCGGCGGCGCATGCCAAAGGCACCGCGCCGCGCCCGGCACGGCGGCAAAACCGTTCAACTCGCGCTTGAACTGCAGGAAGCACGCGAACGGCAGGCCGCCACGGCCGAGGTGCTGAGCCTGATTGCCGACGCGCCGACCGATCTCCTTCCGGTGTTCGACCGGATCGTCAGGAATGCGGCGCGGATCTGCCAGAGCGTACTCAGCGCTGTCTATCGCAGCGACGGCGAGCAGGTGCACCTGGTCGCGCACGACCAGTTCTCGCCGGAATCGGTGGCGGCGGTGCGCAAGGCCTACCCTGTCCCGCTCACCAGCGAAAACCTGATCTCGGTCGCGGTGCGCGAGCGCCGCATCGTGCACGAAGCGGACGTGCTGATATCGGGCGGATACAGCGACCTGCAGCGCACGTCAGGCTATCGCAGCATCCTGATCGTGCCGATGCTGCGCGACGAAGTCGCCATCGGCGCCATCGCGGTGATGCGGCTCGAGCCAAAACCGTTCCCGAGGGCGCAGGTCGAGCTGCTGAAGACCTTTGCCGGCCAGGCCGTCATCGCCATCGAGAACACGCGGCTGTTTACCGAACTGCAGGAACGCACGCGGCAATTGTCGCAATCGCTCGAAGACCTGCGCGCGGCGCAAGACAGCCTGATCCAGACCGAGAAGCTGGCAGCGTTGGGCCGGCTGGTGGCGGGCGTCGCCCACGAGATCAACACGCCCGTCGGCACCAGCCTGACGGTTGCTTCCGCCTTCATCAACAAGGCCAAGCTGTTCGAGGCCGACGTCGCGCGCGGCGACCTGCGCCGTTCGGCCCTGACCGATTTCATCGCGGCAGGCCGCGAGGCGGCCTCGCAGATCATGCTGAACCTCGGCCAGGCGGCCGACCTGATCCAGTCGTTCAAGCAGGTGGCGGCCGATCGCAACGTGTCGGATCGCCGGAGCTTCGACCTCGGCCAGGTGACCGAGCAGGTCATCAAGGGGCTGCGGTTCGGGTTGCGACGGAAGCATCTCGAGATCCGCATCGACTGCGCGCCTGATCTCGTCATGAACAGCTATCCCGGCCCTTACGGCCAGGTGCTTACCAACCTCCTCGTCAATGCCGCGACGCACGCCTTTCCGGACGGGACGCGGGGATCCGTGCAAATCGCGGCGCAGGCTTCAGGCAAGGACGATATCGAGGTGCTGTTCTCCGACGACGGCTGCGGCATGAGCCCCAAAGTCAGGCGCCAGGTGTTCGACCCATTTTTCACCACGAGGCGCGATCAGGGCAGCACGGGGCTTGGCCTGCATATCGTCCACAACATCGTGACGATACGCCTTGGCGGGCGGATCAACCTGGAGACGAGACCCGGCGCCGGAACGAAATTCCGGATCGTCGTGCCGCGCGAAGCGCCGCCGGAGGCGGTGGAGACCGCGGCGGAGTGATCAGGACTAATCCACCTTCACATTGGCGGCCTTGATCACCGGCCACCACTTTTCGATCTCGGCCCTTTGCCATGCGCCGAGCGCCTGCGGCGTCAGCTTGTCGCTCGGCGGCATCTGCAGGCCCAGATTTTCGAACTGCTTGCGCACGGCGGGATCGTTCAGGGCCGCCACTGCTGCGGTGTTGAGCTTTGCGACGATGTCCTTCGGCGTGCCCTTGGGCACCCACATGCCCGACCACAGCGTCATGTGGAATCCCGGCAGCCCTGCCTCGTCGACGGTGGGAATGTCGCTGGCCGAGCCGACCCGCTTGGCGTCGGTGACGGCATAGGCGCGGATATTGCCGGCGCGCACCTGCTGGATCGAGTTGGACAACTGGTCGACGATCAGATCGATCTGGCCGGCGACGAGGTCGTTCATCGCAGGGCCCGTGCCCCGATAGGGCACGTATTGCAGCTTGATGCCGGTGAGGTTCTCGAAATAGAGCCCGGCGATGTGGCTGCCGGAGCCGGCGCCTGCGGTACCGGCAGCGGCGGGCGACGAGCGCGCCCGGAGCCACTCCAGAAGCTCCTTCAGCGTTTTGGCGGGCACCCCATTCTTGCTGACGATCACCATGGTGTTGCTCGGTAGCAGCACCACCGGATCGAGATCGCCGAGCAGGTCATAGCCGAGCTTGTAGATCGCACCGTTGGCGACGTGGGTGCCGAGATGGCCGAAGGAGATGGTATAGCCGTCCGGCGCCGACTTCACCGCGCGGCCGACGCCGATCGAGCCGCCCGCTCCCGTCACGTTTTCGACCAGCACGGTCTCGCCGAGCGTGTTCTTCATGTGCTCGGCGAGGATGCGCGCCATCGCGTCGGACGGACCGCCGGCCGAGAACGGCACGACGATGGTGACCGGGCGTGTGGGGAAATTCTGGGCCGTGGCGGAGGTGACAAGTGCGAGAGCAGCAAATACGGCCAGAACGAGTCTTCGCATTACGATCTCCCTCAATCATTCACCATCGTCATTGCGAGAAGCGAAACGACGAAGCAATCCATCTTTCGTTGAACCGGATTGCTTGCGCCTTCGCTCTTCGAGCTACGCGGACACGTCGCTTCGCTCGCAATGACGGTCGTTAGAACTGCGCAAAATCGATCGGCTTGTGACGATCGAGCGTGCGCGTGACCGGCGGCAGCGGATATTTGAGCCCTGTCGCGCAATTAAACAGCATCACCCGGTCGGTCTTGGCAACACGACCTTCGGCGAGGCTCTGCTTGTAGGCTGCATATGTCGCAGCGCCCTCGGGGCAGAGCAACAAGCCCTCCTCGCGAGCCACTTCGTTAAGCGCAGCGGAAATCTTGTCGTCCGGCACCGCAATGGCAAACCCCTTGCTCTCGCGCACCGCACGCAGGATGAGAAAATCTCCGATCGCCTGCGGCACACGAATCCCGGAGGCGATCGTATGCGCATCTTCCCAGCGCGGGGCATGCTCGGTGCCTGCTTCAAAAGCGCGCACCATCGGCGCGCAGCCGCTCGCCTGCACCGCCACCATGCGCGGGCGCTTCTTGCCGATGAAGCCGAGGGCCTCGAGCTCCGCAAAGGCCTTCCACATGCCGATCAGCCCGGTGCCGCCGCCGGTCGGATAGAAGATCACGTCGGGAACGTCCCAGCCGAGCTGTTCGGCAAGCTCCAGCCCCATGGTCTTCTTGCCCTCGATCCGGTACGGCTCCTTCAGCGTCGAAGTGTCGAACCAGCCGGCTTTCGTCTTGCCCTCACCGACGATCTTGCCGCAGTCGTCGATCAGGCCGTTGACGCGATAGACGGTGGCGCCCTGCAGCTCGATCTCGCTGACATTCACTTCCGGGGTATCCGCCGGGCAGAAGATCGTGGTCTTGATGCCGCAGGCGGTCGCATAGGCGGCGAGCGCCGCGCCGGCATTGCCGTTGGTCGGCATCGCCATGTGCATGATGCCGAGCGCCTTGCCCATTGACACCGCCATCACGAGACCGCGGGCCTTGAACGAGCCGGTCGGCAGGCGGCCTTCATCTTTCACGATGATCTCGCCGCCGCCGAGCTTCTTGCCGAGCTTCGGCAGGCGGATCAGCGGCGTCGTCACCTCACCGAGACTGACGATATCGGCGCATTTGCGCACCGGCAGCAGCTCGCGATAGCGCCACAGGTCGGCGGGCCGCTGAGCGAGCGCATCCTTGGTGAGCGCTTTCTTCACGCCGGCGAGGTCATAGCGCACGAGCAGCGGCTTGCCGGCCTTGGAGAGATTGTGCACCTGGTCGGCGGGATAGTGGTCGCCTTCCATCGCGCATTCGAGATGGGTCACGAACGTCGGGCGTTCGATCGTCAGATTGTCATTGTCGTTCACGAGTTGCCGTCTTTCATTTCCTTGGGGGCACGATCGGGGAGATCGCGCCTTAGATGTTCAGCACCCGCCCGTAGGCGTCGAGGACCGCTTCCTTCATCATCTCCGACAGGGTCGGATGCGGGAATACGGTGTGCATCAGTTCCTCCTCTGTGGTCTCGAGATTCATCGCGACCACATAGCCCTGGATCAGCTCCGTCACTTCCGCGCCGATCATGTGGGCGCCGAGCAACTGGCCGGTCTTCTTGTCAAACACCACCTTGATTAACCCCTGATCCTCGCCGAGCGCAATCGCCTTGCCGTTGCCGACAAAGGGGAAGCGGCCGACGCGGATTTCGCGGCCGGCCTCCTTGGCGCGGGCCTCGGTGAGGCCGACGGAAGCGACCTGCGGATGGCAATAGGTGCAGCCGGGGATGAGGTTCTTGTCGAGGCCATGCGGGTGCAGGCCCTTGATGTTCTCGACGCAGATCACGCCTTCATGCTCGGCCTTGTGCGCGAGCATCGGGGGACCGGCGACATCGCCAATGGCGTAGATGCCAGGCACGTTGGTCTTGCCGTGGCCGTCGACCACGATACAGCCGCGGTCGGTCTTGACGCCGAGCTTCTCCAGGCCCAGCCCTTCGATGTTGCCGACCACGCCGACCGCGGAGATCACCCGCTCGAACTCGACGGCCTGGGTCTTGCCCTTGCCATCGTCGATGGTGGC
>DATEJC010000487.1:0-2736 GCA_035278345.1 Bradyrhizobium sp.
ATGGACGCTGCCCTCGCCGCGCGCAATTCCGTGCTCGATCTCGCTCAGATGAGTCTGCGCGAGGTGAACCAGCTGCTGCACGACAACACGTCCGGCGACTTCCTGATCCGCAATCCGCGCGGCGCGCATGCGCTCGCCTGCGGGCTCGACGGCGATCTTGCGGTGACGATCGACGGCCATGTCGGCTATTACTGTGCCGGAATGAACAAGCGCGCGCATGTGACGGTGAACGGCAATGCCGGGACGGGCCTCGCCGAGAACATGATGTCGGGTTTCGTGCACGTAACCGGCGATGCGTCGCAATCCGCCGGCGCGACCGGGTGCGGCGGGCTGCTGGTGATCGACGGCAATGCGTCGGCGCGCTGCGGCATCGCGCTGCGCGGGCTCGACATCGTGGTGAAGGGCTCGGTTGGGCACATGTCGGCCTTCATGGCGCAGGCCGGCAGCCTGGTCGTGCTCGGCGACACCGGTGACGCGTTCGGCGACTCGCTCTACGAGGCGAAGCTTTACGTGCGTGGCACGGTGAAGAGCCTCGGCGCCGACTGCGTCGAGAAGGAGATGCGCGAGGAGCACAAGGCGGCGTTGCGCAAGCTGCTCGATGCGGCCGGCGCGAAGGCCGAGGTCTCCGAGTTCAAGCGCTACGGTTCGGCGCGCAAGCTCTATCACTTCCACGTCGACAATGCGGGGCAGTACTGATGAGCGCGGACGATCACCGCGTGACGCCGCCGCGCGCCTCGGCGACGTTCGACGCGCATGCGATCGCCGAAATCCAGCGCGCCGCCGCGACCGGCATCTACGACATCCGCGGCTTCGGCGCGAAGCGCAAGCTGCCGCATTTCGACGACCTGCTGTTCCTCGGCGCCTCGATCAGCCGCTATCCGCTCGAAGGCTATCGCGAGCGCTGCGGCACCGACGTGACGCTTGGCAGCCGTCACGCCAAAAAGCCGATCACGCTGCAGATCCCGGTCACCATCGCGGGCATGAGCTTCGGCTCGCTCTCGGCGCCGGCCAAGGAAGCGCTCGGGCGCGGCGCCTCGCTCGCCGGCACCTCGACCACCACCGGCGACGGCGGCATGACCGAGGAAGAACGCAAGCATTCGAAAACGCTGGTCTACCAGGTGCTGCCGTCGCGCTACGGCATGGAGCCGGACCAGTTGCGCAAGGCCGACGCGATCGAGGTCGTGGTCGGGCAGGGCGCCAAGCCCGGCGGCGGCGGCATGCTGCTGGGGCAGAAGATTTCCGATCGCGTCGCGGCGATGCGCAACCTTCCCAAAGGCATAGATCAGCGTTCGGCCTGCCGTCATCCCGATTGGACGGGCCCTGACGATCTGGAGATCAAGATCGAGGAATTGCGCGAAATCACCGATTGGGAAAAACCCATCTACGTGAAGGTCGGCGCGACCAGACCCTATTATGACGTCGCGCTCGCCGTAAAATCAGGTGCGGACGTCGTCGTGCTGGACGGCATGCAGGGCGGCACCGCGGCGACGCAGGATGTGTTCATCGAACATGTCGGCCTCCCGATTCTCGCGGCCATTCGTCCTGCGGTGCAGGCGCTTCAGGACCTGGGCATGCATCGCAAGGTGCAACTCATCGTCTCCGGCGGTATCCGCAACGGCGCGGATGTGGCGAAGGCACTGGCGCTTGGTGCCGACGCGGTCGCCATCGGCACCGCCGCGCTGGTCGCGCTGGGCGACAACGATCCGGCGCTTGAGGCGGAATATCAGGCGCTGGGCTCGACGGCGGGCGCCTATGACGACTGGCAGGAAGGGCGCGATCCGGCGGGGATCACGACGCAGGATCCGGAACTTTCCGCAAGGCTTGATCCCATCGCCGCCGGCCGGCGCCTGGCCAACTATCTGGCCGTTCTGACTTTGGAGGCGCAAACCATCGCGCGTGCATGCGGCAAAAGCCATCTCCACAATCTCGAGCCGGAAGATCTTGTCGCGCTGACAATTGAAGCCGCGGCGATGGCGCAGGTTCCGCTCGCCGGTACAAGCTGGATTCCAGGCCAGAGCTTCTAGTCGTTCGTTTCAGATCATAATCGTCATGAAATTCGCAGGCAGGAAAGCACTCGTCGAATGGACAGGAGCAAAAATACCGTCCGTTCGACCATGGAGGAACTCCTATGACGACCAAACTTTCAGATGTGGCAAAAGAAAAGTCGATCAAATATTTCCTGATCTCCTACACCGATCTTTTTGGGAGCCAGCGGGCAAAGTTGGTTCCTGCCGCGGCGATTGACGGGATGCAGAAGGCAGGTGCCGGTTTCGCCGGCTTCGCCACCTGGCTGGACATGACCCCAGCCGATCCGGATCTCTTTGCGAAACCCGATCCGGAGAGTCTGATCCAACTGCCGTGGAAGCCGGAAGTGGGCTGGCTGGCTGCCGACCTGTGGATGAACGGCGAACCTGTCCAGGCCAGTCCGCGCAACGCTCTGAAGGCCCAGATCGCACGGGCGGCGGATCAAGGTCTTCAGATGAAGACCGGCGTCGAATGCGAATTTTTCCTGATTTCGCCTGACGGATCGACAATAGCGGACAGTGCCGACACACAGGTAAAGCCTTGTTATGACCAGCAAGCATTGATGCGCCGCTATGACGTGATCACGGAAATCTGTGATTCCATGCAGCAACTGGGTTGGTTACCCTATCAAAATGATCATGAGGACGCCAACGGCCAGTTCGAAATGAATTGGGAATATGATGATGCGCTCGTCACTGCGGATCGTCATGC
>DATEJC010000488.1:0-8951 GCA_035278345.1 Bradyrhizobium sp.
GCGCTGGCACTCTTCGCGGGCGTGGCGCTGTCGGCTCTCGCGAGCGGGCCTGCGGCGGCACAAAGCAAGCAACTGACGCTTTGCTGGGCGGCGTGGGATCCGGCCAACGCGCTGGTCGAGCTCGGCAAGGATTTTACCAAGCAGTCCGGCATCGAGATGAAGTACGAGTTCGTCCCCTGGACGAGCTACGCCGACCGCTTTCTCAACGAGCTCAACTCGCACGGCAAGCTGTGCGACCTGATCATCGGCGACAGTCAGTGGATAGGCGGGGCGGCCGAGAACAAGTGGTATGTCAAGCTCAACGACTTCTTCGCCAAGGAGAAGATCTCCATGGACGATTTCGTCTCGGCCACGGTGGTCGGCTATTCGCAGTGGCCGAAGAACACCGCGAACTACTGGGCGCTGCCGGCGATGGCCGACGCGGTGGGCTGGACCTATCGCAAGGACTGGTTCTCGCGGCCGGACATCCAGGCCGCCTTCAAGGCCAAGCACGGCCGCGATCTGGCTCCGCCGAAGACCTATGACGAGCTGAAGCAGATCGCCGCGTTCTTCCAGGGGCGCGAGATCGACGGCAAGAAGGTCTATGGTGCCTACATCTTCACCGAGCGCGGCTCGGAAGGCATCACCATGGGCGTCACCAACGTGCTCTACAACTACGGCTTCAGCTACGACAACCCGAAGAAGCCGTATCAGATGCAGGGCATCGTCAACTCGGCCGATGCCGCCAAGGGTCTGGAGTTCTACAAGGAGCTCTACAAGTGCTGTACCGCTCCAGGTCTGACCAACGCCTACATGCAGGAAGGCCTCGATGCCTTCAAGTCCGGCCAGGTGGCGATGCAGATGAACTGGTTCGCCTTCTTCCCCGGCCTCTACAAGGATCCCAATGTCGGCGGCGACAAGATCGGCTTCTTCGTCAATCCGGCCGGCCCGAAGGGCCACTTCACCCAGCTTGGCGGACAGGGCATCTCAGTGGTCGCCACGTCAGACCACAAGGACGATGCGCTGGCCTACATCAAGTGGTTCGCGCAGCCCGCCGTGCAGCAGAAGTGGTGGCAGCTCGGCGGCTACTCGGCCCTGAAGGCGGTCGTCGATGCGCCCGGCTTCCCGAAGAGTGCGCCGTTCGCCCCGCAATTCCTCGAATCGATGGGAATCGTGAAGGACTTCTGGGCCGAGCCGTCCTATGCGCAGCTGCTGCTCGATATGCAGAAGCGTGTGCATGACTACGTGGTCGCCGACAAGGGCACGGCGCAGCAGTCGCTCGACCTCCTGGTCAAGGACTGGACCAAGGTCTTCAAGGAGCAGGGCAAGGAGGTCGCTTCCCAGTAGGAGTGGCAACCGCAATCAACCGTGAACTGGTTTCCCCGGGAGCTATCGTCCCGGGGAAGCCGAACCAGACAGCCGATGGACAAAATGACCGCGATCCCTCAACCCGATGACGTCACGCTTGATGGCGTAAGCGCGATCGCCAAGCCTCGCACCGCGAGACGAGTGCGCGGCCTGTCGGACCGGTCCATCGCCTGGCTCTTCGTTGCGCCAACCATCGCGCTGCTGCTGGCGATCAATATCTTTCCATTGATCTGGATGATCCGGCTGTCCTTCACCAGCCTCAATCTCAGCATGTCTTATCTGCCGCTGCGGTTCGTCGGGCTCGACAATTTCAGCGATGTTCTCACCGACGAGGACGTCTGGATCCGTCTGCAGACGACCGCGCATTTCGTGATCTGGTCTGTGACGGCGCAGGTAGTCGTCGGATTTGGCCTGGCGCTGCTGATCAACCGCCAGTTCCGCGGCCACAGCTTCTGGACCACGATCATCCTGCTGCCGATGATGCTGTCGCCGGCCGTGGTCGGCAACTTCTGGACCCTGCTGTTCCAGCCGCAAATCGGGCCGTTCAATTACCTGATCAGCCTGTTTACCGGCGTGCCGCCGAGCTCGTTCAGCATGACCGGCGAGGTCGCCCTGGCGCCCTGGACCATCGTGCTGGTCGATACCTGGATGTGGGCGCCCTACGTCATGCTGATTTGCCTGGCCGGGCTTCGCTCTATTCCCGACTACATCTATGAGGCCGCAGAGGTCGATCGCGCCTCCGCCTGGCGGCAGTTCTGGTCGATCACGCTGCCGATGACGGTTCCGTTCCTGATGCTGGCCGTCCTGTTCCGCGCGATCGAGAATTTCAAGATGTTCGACATGGTCAACCTGCTGACCTCGGGTGGCCCGGGCTCCACCACGGAGCTGGTGTCGATCACCCTGAAGCGTGCTGCGTTCGAGAAATGGCGCACCGGCTATTCCTCGGCCCTCGCGATCATTTTGTTCGTCACGGTGTTTGGTGCTGCCAACATCTACGTCAAGCTACTCAACCGGGTGAAGCAACGATGACCGCCACCGCCCATTCCGTTGTCCAGGCTTCGCCGCGCGCGAAGGTCTTCGCCGGCGCCTTCGTCATCCTGTACGCAGTGATTACGATCCTGCCGCTGCTCTGGATCGTGGCAACTGCCTTCAAGTCGCAGAGCGATGCCATCGCCTATCCGCCCAAGGTGATCTTCCAGCCGACGCTGGAGGGCTTTGTGAACCTGTTCACCGTCCGAACCCGCCAGACGCCGGACTTCATCGCAAAGCTGCCGCCGCCGGAGACCTGGTACGACAAGCTCGTACGTGAGCGCGACATGGTGATCGCAGGTCCCTCCAAGGTGGTGCCGCGCTTCACCAACTCGCTGATCATCGGCTTCGGCTCGACATTCCTTGCCGTGTTCCTCGGCACGCTCGCGGCCTATGCGTTCTCGCGCTTCCGCATTCCGCTGGCGGACGATCTGCTGTTCTTCATCCTGTCGACGCGCATGATGCCGCCGGTCGCGGTCGCGATCCCGATCTACCTGATGTACCGGCACCTCAATCTGACCGACACCAGGCTCGGCATGATCCTGCTCTACACGGCGGTCAACGTGTCGCTGGCGGTCTGGCTGCTCAAGGGCTTCATCGACGAGATTCCGCGCGAGTATGAGGAGGCGGCGCTTGTCGACGGCTATACGCGGCTGCAGGCGCTTCGCAAGGTCGTGTTGCCGCAGGCGGTGACAGGAATCGCCGCGACCGCGATCTTCTGCCTGATCTTCTCGTGGAACGAATATGCATTCGCGGTGCTGCTGACCAGCGGCGAAGCGCAAACCATGCCTCCTTTCATTCCCTTCATCATCGGCGAGGGCGGCCAGGACTGGCCGGCAGTCGCGGCGGCAACGACGCTGTTCGTCATTCCGATCGTGCTGTTCACGATTTTGCTGCGCAAGCACCTGCTGCGCGGAATAACCTTCGGAGCAATGCGCAAATGAGCGGCTCTGCAAACAGATCGATTGGCGTGGCGCGCTGGTTCCGGAGGGGGCCATGGGAAGCTATCGCCATGAGCCTGATCGGCGGGGGTATCGTGATGCTGGTGCAGCCGCTCTCGATCGACCTCTACAGCTATTCGTTCGTGACGATCCTGGCCGGCACCCTCGGCTATGTCGTCGTGAGCCATTTTCCTGAATAGGCCGAAAGCCATGGCACAGATCCGAGTCGAAAACCTGCGAAAATCGTTCGATCAGTTCACCGCCGTGCAAGGCTCGAACTTTACCATCGACGACGGCACGTTCTTTGCGATGCTCGGTCCTTCCGGATGTGGCAAGACCACGACGCTGCGCATGATTGCAGGACTCGAGCTGCCGACCGACGGGCGTATCCTGCTCGACGGCGAGGACGTCACCTTCAGCCGCGCCGCAGCGCGCGACATCGCCTTCGTGTTCCAATTCTTTGCGCTCTATCCGCACATGAATGTCGCCGCCAACATCGGATTTCCCCTGAAGTGCCAGGGTATGGGGCGCCGCGAGATCCGGGAGCGTGTGGCCGAGACGGCCCGTCTGTTGCGGATCGAGCATTTGTTGTCGCGCAAGACATCGGTCTTGTCCGGCGGCGACCGGCAGCGGGTCGCGCTTGGCCGCGCCATGGTTCGGCGGCCGAAGGCGTTCCTGATGGATGAGCCGCTCGGCGCGCTCGATGCCGAATTCCGCCATCTGATGTGCCGCGAGCTGCGCGATCTGCATGATCGCATCGGCGCGACAACGATTTATGTGACGCACGATCAGCTCGAGGCGATGTCGATGGCCGACCGGATCGCGATCATGAACGGAGGCCGGGTCGAGCAAATCGGTTCGCCCCAGGAAGTCTATGATCGTCCCGCGAGCCTCTTCGTGGCCGATTTCATCGGCTCGCCGCCGATGAACTTCCTGCGCTTCGAGGCCGGCCTGCAGCCGGGCGACGAGGCGATCAGATTCCACGGCGCCCGCATCGCGGTGCCCGCGATCCGCGAGCCGCGGGCGGAAGGACCGCTGGTTCTGGGCGTTCGCCCGGAGCATATCCGATTCTCCGATGCAGCAGAGGTGCGCGGCAGCGTGTTCGGCGCCGAGTATCTCGGCACCACGCAAATCGTGACCGTCGATACCGGCTACGGGCGCGTCGCGGCGCGGCTGCCCTCGAGCATGCCGGTGCGGATCGGAGAGACGGTCGGTCTCGTCTTCCGCTCCGAACGGCTTTCGCTGTTTGATGCCCAAAGCGGATCCGCCATCCGGACCGCGAGCCATGAGGGAGCAGGCCATGGCTGATGTCACACTGCGACGTGTCAGCAAGCGCTTCGGCACGACGGAGGCCGTTTCCGACCTTTCGCTTGCCATCGATGACGGTGAGTTCGTCGTCCTGCTCGGCCCGAGCGGCGCCGGCAAGACCACGACGCTGCGGCTGGTCGCGGGTCTCGAGCGTCCCGATGCGGGCGCGGTCCTGATCGACGGCCGCGACGTCACGCAGGATCCGCCGGGATCGCGCGACATGGCCTTCGTGTTCCAGCAATATTCGCTGTATCCGCATCTTTCGGTGTACGACAATCTTGCGTTTCCGCTGCGTTCGCCGGTGCATCGCGTTCCCGAGCCGCAGATCCGCAAGCGAGTGGAGCGGACGGCGGAGCTGCTGCACATCTCAGGCAAGCTCAACAATCGCGCGACGCGGCTTTCCGGCGGCGAGATGCAGCGGGTGGCGATTGGCCGCGCGCTGGTGCGCGATCCCTCTATCTATCTGATGGATGAGCCGCTGTCGTCGCTCGATGCCAAGCTGCGCGCCGAACTGCGGCTCGAGCTCAAGCGCATCCAGCTCGAACTTGGCGCAACGATTCTCTACGTGACGCATGACCAGGTCGAGGCCATGACGCTGGCTTCGCGCGTCGGCGTGATCAGGGATGGCCGGCTGCTGCAGGTCGGCACGCCGCGCGAGATCTATGAGAACCCGGCGGATCGCTATGTGGCCTCAAGGCTCGGGACCCCGCAGATCAATTTCCTGCCGCTCTCTCTCGCTCCCGACGTGCCGGTCCCGCCGGGCACCGAGACCATCGGCGTCCGGACCGAGCATCTGCAGATCGCCTCCCGCAACGGCGGAGCGCTGATCGGGCGCGTGCGCAGGATCGAGCACCTGGGCGAGCAGAATCATGTCCATCTCGAGTACCGGGGCCAGACCATGATCACGCTGGCCGATCCGCATCAGCCGCTACAGGCCGGCGAGGAAGTTGAACTTCACCTCCGACATCCGCTTTACTTCGATGCGGCGGGGCGGCGAATCCCCGCGATTGCCTAAGGTGAGGAATATGACCATGTCCCTGCAACCCGACACGTTTAAATCGCTGGTCAAGGCCGCGGCAGAGCAGGTCATCGCCAGCGCGCCGGAATTGACCGCGCTCGATCAGGCCATTGGCGACGGCGACCACGGCGCCAACATGAAGCGCGGATTTGAAGCTGTCCTGAGCAAGCTGGATGCAATCGGCGCCCAGCCGCTCGACGAGGCGTTCAAGTCGATCGGCAAGACGCTGGTAATGACCGTCGGCGGCGCATCCGGGCCACTCTATGGCAGCTTCTTCCTGGCGGCCGGAGAGGCATTGTCGCACGACAAGACGTTGCCGGAAAACCTCGCCGACGTTTTCGGCAGCGGCGTCAACGCGGTCAGCGCACGTGGCCGGTCGCATGCCGGCGAGAAGACGATGCTCGATGTGCTGGTCCCCGTGCTGGAGACATTGAAGAGTGAGGCCGGCCGTCCCGACCTGATCGAGCGGATCCGCGTCACCGCCAGCGAATCGGTGCAGCGGACCGCACCGATGCAGGCCACCAAGGGCCGGGCATCGTTCCTCGGCGCGCGCAGCATCGGGCATATCGATCCCGGGGCAAAATCGAGTTGTGTGATGCTGCATGCGGTCTGCAGCTCGCTGGAGGAAAGGACATGAGCGACATGGTCGGCATCGTGATCGTTTCGCATTCGAAAGACATCGCCAAGGGGACTGCCGACATGGTTCGCCAGATGGTCGGCAGCGAGGTCAAGGTCGCGTTCTGCGGCGGCAATCCGGACGGCGGATTGGGCACCAGCGTCGCCGGGATCATCGAGGCCATCGACGCGGCCTGGTCCGCCAAGGGCGTCGCCATCCTGGTCGATCTCGGCGGCGCCGAGACCAACAGCGAAATGGCGGTGGAGATGCTGGAGCCGGCACGGCGCGACCGCGTTGTCGTGTGCAACGCGCCGATCGTCGAGGGTGCGGTGATGGCCGCCACCGAGGCCGCGGGCGGCAGCTCGCTTGATCAGGTCAGGGCAGTGGCCGAGGAACTTTCCGCCGGCTGAGGCGCCGGCCGATGAAGATTGGATACGGATATGCTGGAAACGTCGAAAGTCAACGGTGAAGCCTTCACAGGTACGGTGCGCTTGATCCATGCCGTCGGCATGCACGCCCGTCCCGCGGTCAAGCTCACCAAGCTTGCCAAGAAATTCCAGGCGCATGTTGCGATCCGCGTCGAAGGCGCGGCCGACTGGATCAACGCCAAGAGCGTGGCCAAGGTCATGGCGATGCGCGCCGCCTACGGCAGCATGATCGAGATCAAGGCCTTGGGCGAGGATGCGCAGGCCGCAGTAGAGGCGCTGGTCGATCTGGTCGCCGCCGATTTCCCGGAAGCGGAGCACTGAGATGCAGCAAGACGCGGCACGGCTGGCCTACCGCGGCAGAACCGCCTCGATCGGTTTTGCCCACGGGCAGTTCGTGCGCGTCAACGCCGGCGCCAGCGGCAAGCGCGCCGCCGGATCTCCGCTCGAGGAGGCAGACGCTTTTCGACGGGCCGTTCACGCTGCCAGCGGGCAGATCGCCGAGGTTGCCGCCGCAGCGGGCGGCGAGGCCGCGCAGATTCTCGAATTCCAGGTGGCGCTGCTCGAGGACGAGGAATTTCTCGATCCGGTCTTCACCTTGATCGATGATGGCGTGGCGGCGGATGCTGCCTTCTCGCGCATCGTCGACGAGCAGATCGCCGACTACAATTCAGCGCCGGACGAGTATCTCCAGGCGCGCTCCTCCGATCTTGCCGACTTGCGGGATCGCGTGCTGCGCATCCTCGGTGGCGGGGGCGAGAGCCGGTCCTTGAGCATCCCGCAAGGCGCAGTGGTTTGTGCCGACGACCTGCCGCCATCGCGCTTTCTCGAGATCGACTGGTCGGGCGGCGGCGGCCTCGCCTTGCTGCGTGGCAGCCCGACCAGCCATGTTGCGATGCTCGCGCGCGCCCGCGGCATTCCAATGGTTGTGCAGCTCGGCTCCGTATCCAACGCCGCGGTGGCGCTGCTCGATGGCGAAGGCGCCACGCTGGAGCTTGATCCTAGCGCCGAGCAGATCGGCCTGTTCGAGCGGCGGCGCGAGGTTCACCGCAAGAACCGCGCCTCGGCACGGGCGATCCTGCGGCGGCCGACGGCTTCATGGCGCGGCGAGCGGATCAGGCTGCTGATCAACATCCAGCGTGTGCAGGATCTCGAGCATGCCGACGCCCAATATGCAGATGGCATCGGACTGATGCGCAGCGAGTTCCTGCTCGACGGTCACGGCGCCTTGCCGGATGAGGAGACGCAGTATCAGGCCTATGATGCCGTCCTGCGCTGGGCCGGCCAGCGCCCGGTCACCATCCGGACCTTCGACGCCGGCGGCGACAAGCCCGTGCCCGGCTTTACGCCGGAAGGAGAAGCCAATCCGTTTCTCGGGCTGCGCGGGCTGCGCCTGTGCCTGAGCCGGCCGGACATCTTTACCGTCCAGCTTCGGGCGCTCGCCCGCGCGGCGGTGCGGGGCAATCTCAAGGTCATGCTCCCGATGGTTACCGCGCCGGCAGAGCTGGAAGCGGCGCGAAAGCTGTTTGCGGAGGCCGTAGCGTCCTTGCAAGCCAAGGGCGTTGCCGCAATGCTTCCGGAGCTTGGAATCATGGTCGAGGTGCCGGCGGCGGCCATGGCCATTGCCGACTTCAAGGCGGCGTTCTTCTCGATCGGCTCAAACGATCTTGCGCAATATGTTCTCGCCTGTGACCGTTCGAACGGAGCTCTCGCCTCGCTGATGGATCCGCTGCATCCGGCCGTCATGGAATTGATCGCCCGCACCGCCGAGCACGGCCGGCGCTCCGGCACGGCGGTCAGCCTTTGCGGCGACATGGCAAGCGATCCGCGCTGCGTTCCCGCGCTGCTTGATTGCGGCTTGCGTGAGCTATCGGTCAATGCCTCCGCGTTGGCGCAGATCAAGCAGACGATCGACCGGTTGAGCAGCGGAGGATCCGGTGGCTGAGACCGTGTCGAACGAGGCCGCGGAAGCGGGCGCCGTCGCCGTCTACAAGCGCATCTTCAAGGAGGTGCTGGACAGCAGGCCCTCGGGCATGCGGTTGCGGCTTGCCACTGCCATCGGCAAGAACCGCAGTTTCGTCAGCCAGATTTCCAATCCCGCCTATCCGGTGCCGATCCCGGTGCAGCATCTCAACACCATTTTCGAGGTCTGCCATTTCCCGCCCCAGGCCAAGACAGCTTTCCTTCGTGCCTATGCGCGGGCGCATCCGCGCCGGGTCGGCCGGCTGACCGACGGTCCTCATGATCGCGCGTTAACGCTGCATCTG
>DATEJC010000489.1:0-9045 GCA_035278345.1 Bradyrhizobium sp.
GGCCGCCGCGCCAAGGCCAGTGCCGCAGCCGAGATCGATGCCGCGCTTGAAGAAGGCGGGCTTCTTCGCCGCATTGCGCGCGGCCAGCACCGCCTTGAACAGCAGCGACGGGCCGCGATAGTTGAGATCGTTGAGCAGCGCGTTCTCGAAACGCGGGGCGTATTGGTCGAACAGCGACTGCACGTAACCGGCCGGCATTGCGGCGAGCGGCTCGGCGCCAAGGTGCATCAAATGCACCAGGGCGCCATGGCGATCCCTTGGGTCTGCCTCGCGCGCCCTCCGGAAAGCCTCGACCGCGGCGTCGCGCTCGCCGAGTTGCTGGCGGATTTCACCGAGAGTGAACCAGGCCGACGCAAAGTTCGGCGCCAGCTCCACGGCCTGCTGCAACAGGTCGGCCGCCGCCGGCAGGTCGCCGCGCAACTGCAAGTCGCGCGCGAAATCGAAGCGGCGGTCGGCAATCAGATCGCCGGAAGACAGGAACAGGCGGCCGGGCATGGGGCTTGGTGGCAGGTGAAAAATCGGTTTCCGGCGTCCTATATAGACGAGATGCGCCCGCAAGACATCCTGATGCCAACTCCCGCCGGCCTGTGCTGCAAGCCGGGCGGCTTCCATATCGACCCGGTACGGCCGGTGGAGCGGGCCGTGATCACCCACGGCCATTCCGACCATGCGAGGGCCGGCCATGGCGCCGTGCTGGCGACCCAGGAAACGCTCGACATGATGCGCCTGCGCTATGGCGAGAATTTTGCTCGGACCACGCAGGCGATCGCCTATGGCGAGGAAATCAGGATCGGCGACGTCAGAATCAAGTTTCACCCCGCCGGGCATGTGCTGGGCTCGGCCCAGATCGCGGTGACCCGCAAGGACACCTGCATCGTCGCCTCCGGCGACTACAAGGATGCACGCGATCCGACCTGCGCCGCGTTCGAGCTCGTGCCTTGCGACGTCTTCATCACCGAAGCGACGTTTGGGCTGCCGGTGTTCCGGCATGGCGATGCGGCGGAGGAGGTGAAGAAGCTGCTGGCGTCGGCAAAACTGTTCCCCGAGCGCGCGCATCTGGTCGGCGCTTATTCGCTCGGCAAGGCGCAGCGGGTGATCGCGCTGCTCCGCGAGGCCGGCTACGACGCGCCGGTCTATCTGCACGGCGCGATGGAGAAGATCACGCACTACTATCAGAGCCGCGGCATCGATCTCGGCGAATTGCGGCCGGTGCAAGGAACAAAGAAGGCCGATCTTGCCGGCACCATCTCGCTGGCGCCGCCGTCGGCCACATCGGATCTGTGGACGCGGCGCTTTCCCGACCCGGTCACCGCCTTCGCCTCCGGCTGGATGCGGGTGCGCGCCCGCGCCCGGCAGCGCGGCATCGAGTTGCCGCTGGTGATCTCGGATCACGCCGACTGGGACGGGCTGACCGCGACGATCGCCGCAACCGGCGCCGGCGAAGTCTGGGTCACGCACGGGCAGGAAGACGCGCTGGTGCACTGGTGCAAGAGCAGAGGCCTTGCCGCGCGGCCGCTTGATCTCGTCGGCTATGGCGATGAGGACGAGGGCGAAGCCGCTGCTGCCGGCGAGGCGGAAGCATGAATCGCTTCGCCGAACTGCTCGACCGCCTCGCCTACGAGCCCGGCCGCAACAACAAGCTGCGGCTGATCACGGCCTATTTCCGCGAGGTCGGCGACCCCGATCGTGGCTACGCGCTGGCCGCGCTCACCGGCGCATTGTCGTTCAAACATGCCAAACCCGGGCTGATCCGCGACCTCATCGCCGAGCGCACTGATCCCGTGCTGTTCGGGCTGTCCTACGATTATGTCGGCGATCTCTCCGAGACGGTCGCGCTGATGTGGCCGAAGGCGGCGGTGCAGGCCGGCCACAACAATCCCCCGCCGCCGACGCTGAGCGAAGTCGTCACCACGCTGCGCACCCTCGGCAAGACCGAGCTGCCGAAACAATTGTCGCGCTGGCTCGACGAACTCGACGAGACCGGACGATGGGCGTTGCTCAAACTCGTCACCGGCGCGATGCGGATCGGCATTTCGGCGCGGCTGGCGAAGACCGCGGCCGCCGCGCTCGGCGACAAGGACGCGCATGAGATCGAGCTGATGTGGCCGGGTCTGTCGCCGCCCTATCTCGATCTCTTCGCCTGGCTGGAAGGAAGCGGCGACAAGCCGGTCAACCGCGACGTCGCGCCGTTCCGACCGGTGATGCTGGCGCATGCAATCGAGGATTCCGACTTTGCCAATCTCGATCCCGGCGATTTCATCGCGGAATGGAAATGGGACGGTATCCGCGTGCAGGCGGTGAGCGGCCGCGAGGCCAATGGCCATCTGCAGGCGCGGCTTTATTCGCGCACCGGCGAAGACATCACGAAGAGCTTCCCCGATCTCTTGCCGTCGCTGCATCTGCCCGGCGCGATCGACGGAGAGTTGCTGGTGCTGCGCGAGGGCCGCGTGCAGAGTTTCAATGTGCTGCAGCAGCGGCTGAACCGAAAGGTCGTCTCGCCCAGGCTGATCAAGGAATTTCCCATCCATTTGCGCGCCTACGACCTGCTCGGCGACGACGAGAACGATTTGCGCGAACTGCCGTTCGCCGAGCGGCGCGAGAAGCTCGTGGCGTTCGTGAAGAAGCTGGACGATCCCCGTATTGATTTGTCGCCGACAGTTGCCTTCGACAGCTGGGACGCACTGATCGCCGCGCGCGCAAATCCCGCCAGCGGCGGCGCCGGCGAGGATGCCGATGCCGTGGAAGGCGTGATGCTGAAGCGGCGCGATGCGCCCTATCTGCCGGGCCGGCCGAAGGGCCAATGGTGGAAATGGAAGCGCGATCCGCATCTGATCGACGCGGTGCTGATGTATGCGCAGCGCGGCCACGGCAAGCGCTCGTCCTATTATTCCGACTACACCTTTGGTGTGTGGACCAATAGCGAGGTAGGCGAGCAGCTGGTGCCGGTCGGCAAGGCCTATTTCGGCTTCACCGACGAGGAGCTGTTGCAGATCGACCGCTTCGTCCGCCGCAACACAACGGAAAAATTCGGTCCCGTGCGCCATGTCGTGCACGAGCCGGACCAGGGCCTGGTGCTGGAAGTCGCGTTCGAGGGCCTGCAGCGCTCGCCGCGGCACAAATCGGGCGTTGCGATGCGCTTTCCCCGCATCAACCGGCTGCGCTGGGACAAGCCACCGCGCGAGGCCGACCGGCTGGAGACGCTGGAGCGGATGTTGAAGACTGTGACAGGAAATTAAGGTTCCGCAGGTCGCATCGCACCATTGACGCGCGGTTGCCGGTTCCCCATCTGCCCCGCCGTACCTATAATGGGCGCCAACGCGATGGAGATTTCGATGCCGAACGACGTCAGGGATTTGCCGGCCAGCCATGACGGCCTGTACCGCTTTCTCGGCGGCACGCCGCTGGCGGTGGCATTCCGGCTGATCCTGCTGTCGATCCTGGTCGGCGTGGTGCTCGCCGCGTTCGGCCTCAATCCCCGGGACATTCTGCATTCCATCCGCATGCTGTTCCAGCAGCTATGGGATCTCGGCTTTGACGCCATCGACTGGCTGTGGCGCTATTTCCTGCTCGGCGCCGTGATCGTGATCCCGGTCTGGTTGTTGACCCGGATCTTTGGCGCGCCGCGCGGCCGGTAACTCTCGGAAAAACATGGAGGCGCGGCAGCCGATGCAATTGCAGTTCGTCGGCTGCGGCGACGCCTTCGGCTCCGGCGGCCGGCAAAACACCTGCTTTCACGTTACCGGCGCGGCGGTCAATTTCCTGATCGATTGCGGCGCTTCCTCATTGCCGGCGCTGAAGCGCCTTGGCATTGCGCGCGAGCCGATCGATCTGATCCTGATCACGCATTTCCACGGCGATCATTTCGCCGGATTGCCGTTCCTGCTGCTGGATGCGCGATTCAGCCGCCGCGTGCGGCCATTGGTGATCGCGGGACCGCAGGGCATCGAGACGAAGCTGAAGGCTGCGATGGAAGTGATGTTCGAGCATTCCTCCAGGACGCAGCAACGCTTTGAACTCTCGATCGTCGCGCTCAACCCGGAAGAAAAGCATACGTTCGGCGGCGTGACCGTGACGCCGTTCCCCGTCGTGCACGGCGAATCCGGCGGGCCGTTCCTCGCCTATCGCATCGAGGCCGAAGGCCGCACGATCTGCTACAGCGCCGACACGGAATGGACGGAGACGCTGATACCGGCCGCGCGCAATGCCGACCTCTTCATCGCCGAGGCCTATTATTACGACAGGATCGTGAAGAACCATCTCAGCCTGAAGACGCTCGAGCCGCATCTCGGTGCAATCGGCGCAAAGCGGCTGGTCCTCACCCATATGAGCGAGGACATGCTGGGCAGGCTGGACAAGCTGCCCTACTCTGCTGCAAAGGACGGCATGATCGTCGAACTGTAGCAGCCCGTGAACTCCCCGTCGCACGTCACCACCCGACAAGTCTTCGCCATCGCCGGCCCCGCGATGATCGCGAACCTGACGACGCCGCTGATCGGCATCGTCTCGACCACGGCGATCGGCCGGCTCGGCGACGCTACGCTGCTCGGCGGCGTTGCGATGGCCTCGGTCATCTTCGACTGCCTGTTCTGGCTTTTCGCCTTCCTGCGCATGAGCACGGTCGCCTTCACCGCGCAGTCGCTCGGCGCCGGCGAGAGCAAGGAACTGCATGCCATCCTGGTGCGCGGGCTGATGGTGGCCGGAATCGTCGGCGTGGCGCTGATCGCGCTGCAGGTGCCGCTTGCGTCGATCCTGCTGGGGGCGATGGGCGGCAGCGAAGGCGTGACACGCGCCGCCAGGTCCTATTTCATCATCCGCATCTGGTCGGCGCCGCTGGCGCTCGCCAACTACGTGGTGCTGGGATGGCTGATCGGGCAGGCCCGCGCCACGCTGGCATTGTCGGTGCAGATTGCGGTCAATCTTATCAACATGATCGCCACGATCCTGCTGGTGCTGGTCGCCGATCTCGGCATCGCCGGTGCTGCGATTGCCGCCGTGATCGCGGAAGCCGCGGGACTTGTCATCGGCGGCGTGATCGCGCAGCGGCTGACCTCGGGCCATCCGCCGCTCTCCCGCGCGCATTTGTTCGAACGCGACAAGCTGATGCGGATGCTGGCGGTCAACCGTGACTTCATGATCCGCACGGCCTCGCTGATCACGGCGTTCCTGTTCTTCACCGCGCAGGGCGCGCGCTCCGGCGACGTAATTCTGGCGGCAAACGCTGTGCTCAACAATTTCCTGCTGGTCAGCGCCTTCTTTCTCGACGGGCTCGCCGCCGCGGCCGGCCAGCTTTGCGGTCACGCCTACGGCGCGCGCTCGCGCGAGGCTTTCTCCGGCACGGTACGGCTGGTCAATCTCTGGGGCTTTGCCTTTGCGCTGGGTGTGCTGGCGGCATTCACGCTATTCGGTCCGATCGTGATCGATATCATGACGGCGAGCGCCGAAGTCCGCCGCATCGCGCGCGACTTCCTCCCCTTCGTGATCGTCTCGCCGCTGCTTGCGGTGGGCGCCTTCGTTTTCGACGGCGTCTATATCGGCGCGACCTGGGCGCGCGACATGCGCAATCTGATGCTGGCGTCGCTGGCGATATTCCTCACCGCCTGGTTCGCGCTGCGCGGCTACGGCAATTACGGCCTGTGGGGCGCGCTGCTGGTGCACTACGCCGCGCGCGGCGGGCTGCAGGCACTGGCCTATCCGCGGCTGTTGCGCCGGTCATTCCGCTAGTCGAATATTCTGGTACTCGGCTCCTTTCGGGCGAGGGCATCATGAAAACCCACTTCGAGCAATTCGCATCCTACAATCGCTGGGCCAATGCGCGGCTCTACGAAGCCGCGCTCGCCCTTTCGGACCCCGACTACCGGCGCGACGCCGGCGTTTTCTTTCGAAGCATGCACGGAACGCTCAACCATCTGCTGGTGACGGACCGCATGTGGCTGAAGCGGCTCACCGGCGTAGGCGAACATCCCGACCGGCTCGACGCCATCATCCATGAGGATCGCAAGCGGCTTGCGCTCGCGCGGGCCGATGAAGACGACCGCATCGTGTCATTCATCGCTTCGCTGGACGAAAGTGCAATGGCGGGCAAGCTGAAATATGCGAACTCGACGGGACGGCAATTCGAGCAGCCGCGCTCCGAAATCCTCGCCCACTGGTTCAATCACCAGACCCATCACCGCGGCCACGCCCACGCCATCCTGTCGATCGTCACGGGGCGCGAGCCGCCCTCGCTCGACTTGCTGGGCATGCAACGCGGCCTGCCCGCGCCTGACTTGCGCACGCTGGCCGCACGCTAGGTCTTCGAACACGGTGCCGAGGATTACTGCACCGGCCAGTCTTCGGCGGTCAGCGTCGCGGCATCGGCGCCCACGATTTCCGACAGTGAGTCGCGCCCGGTGCGAAGCAATGTCGACGACAGATCGCGCTTGATGTCGTCGACGAGGCCGATGCCCTTGTAGACCAGCGAGGAATACAGCTGGATCAGGCTCGCGCCGGCGCGGATCTTGGTCAGCGCGGCGCCGCCGCTATCGATGCCGCCGACACCGACCAGCGGGAATGCGCCTTCGACGCGCACATAGGTTTCCGCCACCATTCGCGTCGAGAGGCGGAACAGCGGCCGGCCGGAAAGGCCCCCCTGCTCCTTCGCGCGGTTGCTCTCGCGCAAGGTGGAGGGACGCGCCAGCGTGGTGTTGGCGACGATCATGCCGTCGACCCGGCGGGAGCGGGCGATCTGCACGACGTCGTCAAGCTCGTTGAGGCTGAGATCCGGTGCGATTTTGAGCAGCACCGGCGAGTCGCCGGCATTCTTGCGCACGCGCTCGCGCGCATCGATGACGCGGGCGAGGAGATCGTCGAGCGCGGCCGATTGCTGCAGATTGCGCAGGCCCGGCGTGTTCGGCGAGGAGACATTGACGGTGAAATAGCTGGCAACCGGCGCAAAGGTCTCGATCAGCCTGACGTAGTCGGCGGTGCGGTCTTCCGAATCCTTGTTGGCGCCGACATTGACCCCGACGATGCCGCCGTGATTGGCGCGCGATGCCAGACGCCGCAGCACCGCTTCCGCGCCGTCATTGTTGAATCCCATGCGGTTGATGACGGCTTCATCGCGCTCGAGGCGGAACAGCCGCGGGCGCGGGTTGCCGCCTTGCGGACGCGGCGTCACAGATCCGATCTCGACAAAGCCGAAGCCGAGCCGCAGCAGCGCATCCGGCACCTCGGCATTCTTGTCGAAGCCGGCGGCCATGCCGATCGGGTTCGGGAAGTTCAGCCCGAAAGCGCGCATGGCAAGCTTGGGATCGTCCGGCCGCGGGCGCAGCGGCGGTAGCAGCCGCAGGCCCTGGATCGCCAGGCGATGCGCATCCTCCGCGTCGAGCCAACGCAGCAGCGGCAGCGAGAAGGTGTCGAAGGCGCGGATCACGAGGCAAGCTCCGGCACGTCGTGAGAGCCGTCGGCGCGTGCGCGCAACTCGAGGATCGCCGTAACTGCGCCGAGGTCGAGTTCGCCATAGAGATGCGGAAACAGTTCGTCGTTGCGCGAGGGTTCCCAGCGCAGGAAGTCGCCGAGCGCATCGGCATCGACCGCCACCAGAATCAGCCCGGTCTGGCCGAAAAAATGTTTTCGGGCGGTTTCGGCGACCTGGGCGGCGGTGGAGAGATGGATATAGCCGTCCCTGTGGTCATCGGGGCTGCCGCGATAGACCCCCTGCCGTTCCGCCTCGCGCCAGGCCGAGGCCGGACAGATTTTGTAGATCGTGCGCAAGCCAGCCGTTCCTGCTTGTCCTTGAGTCCTTTGAGATTTTCCCGGGAATCCCAGGACGCTGGCGACCGTATCGGCGAGCGGCGGCGACTTCAAGCACAAGGGCGCCACCTTTCGTTGCAGAATTGCCGGAAGCTGCCGATTGCGCCAATAATTCGCTTCTCAGGTGCCGGGTTTTGCCCATGGCCAAGCAGCCAAAAGCGCTGAAGATGCTGACCCACACTCAGGTGTGGGGCGCACTCGATCGGCTTGCCGAGCGGGCCGGGCTGTCACCTTCGGGACTGGCGCGCCGCGCGGGACTCGATTCCACCACCTTCAACAAGTCCAAGCGCATCACGCCTGACGGGCGCGAGCGCTGGCCGTCTACGGAGTCGCTGGCTAAAGCGCTGGCGGCGACCGGCAGCTCGATCGACACCTTTGTGCAACTGATCGGCGATCACGGGCGTGACGTGCGGTCGGTGCCGCTGCTTGCGCTCTCGCAGGCCGCGCATCCCGGTCATTTCGATGCGCAGGGCTTCCCTGCCGGCCGCGGCTGGGACGAGCTTGCCTTGCCTTCAGCGCGCGAGGACCACGCGTTCGCACTGGAGATATCCGGCGATGCGTGGCGGCCGGCCTATCGCGACGGCGATGTCATTGTGGTGGCGCCGGGCACGCCGATCCGCCGCGGCGACCGCGTTGTCGTCAAGACGGTGGAGGGCGAAGTGCTGATCCGCGAGTTGAAGCGGCGCAGCGCAAAGGCCATGGAGCTGGCGGCGCTCGATGCCAATGGGCCGGATCGCGCGCTGGCGCCGGATGAAGTGGAATGGATCGCGCGGATTGCATGGACGCGGCACTGAAGGAACCGCAGTTTCCTCAACCCGCATGTCGGTTTTCGCGGGAATTACGTCATTTCGAATGACACGCGCGCGCGCTAACGTTCGCATGAATGTAACGGAAGGCGACTCGATCCAAAATGAACTGGCGGCTTGTACTGTGGTGCGGTTCGGGGGCCGCCGCGCTTTTCGTGATTGGCTTTGCGGGGTGGATTCTTTCGCTGCCTGCAGCTCCGCCTCCCGCAGCGGCGGCACCAATCGCGCCCGAGGAAGCTCAGGCAACGCTCGCCGCATTGAAGCCGCCGAAGCGAAAGCGGCCGCTGATCGCGATCATTGCCATCAACGAGCAGAGCGAGACCACGGACTATTTGATGCCCTATGGCATTCTGCGGCGGGCCGGCGTCGCCGACGTGGTGACGCTCGCGACGCAGCCGGGACCGGTGACGCTGTTTCCGGTGCTCAAGGTCGAGCCGGACGCAACAAC
>DATEJC010000490.1:0-7904 GCA_035278345.1 Bradyrhizobium sp.
CGAGCTTGGCCGCGACCGTGATTTCCCGCGCCAGCTTGCCGAACAGCTTCGACTTCTGGGCATCCTGCCGCCCCTTGCGGTGCATGATGTTCTTGAATTGGGAATGGCCGGCCATTGCTGGGTCTCGAGATTCGCGTGCGGTTCGGGGGTGGAAAGCGCGGCGTTATAGGCCGCAAGTCAGGCAAAATCAAAGATTCCAGCGGCTTTTTGGCGCTTTAGCCGAAGGTATGCCCGTCGGTGAGGCCTCGTTAACCATGACTTCATGCCCGGGTGAGAGGATGCGGCGCGAATTTCAATCACCAAGAGCAGCCCATGTCGTTTGGCCTGTTTCGAAAGCGTCCAGCGGAACCCGCCGCGCCTGCCCCGGATTCAGGGGGAGCACTGGCGACCGAGACTACTCAGATACCGGCGACGACCAGCGAGCCCGCGGCCAATGCCGAGGGCGAGTCGGCAAAAGCCATCCTCGAACTGCTGGAGCTTGAGCTGGGGGCCATGATCGGCCAGCTGGAGCGGGCCGCCGGTTCTGTCGCGGGCGGGGCGGAAGCGACCGCGGCGACGCTCTCCACTATCCGCCAGCGCACCGACGCGCTGACCGGACGAACCAGCGCGGCGCAATCCACCGCCACCACCTTCTCGCAGGCTGCCGACAAGTTCACCCAATCGGCGCAGGACATCGGCGCGCAGGTGCGCGATGCCGGCAAGCTCGCGGACGAGGCGGGCGCTGCCGCCAGCGAAGCGCGCGCCAATGTCGATCGGTTGCGCGAGTCGTCGGCGGCGATCGGCAACGTTGTCAATCTGATTGCGCAGATCGCGCGCCAGACCACGCTGCTCGCGCTCAACTCCACCATTGAAGCCGCGCGCGCGGGGGCGGCCGGCAAGGGCTTTGCGGTGGTCGCCGTCGAGGTCAAGGCCCTCGCGGTGCAGACCCAGAACGCCACGGAGGAGATCACCAAGAAGATCGAGGCGCTGCAGCGCGACGCTGCCGGCTCCGTCGATGCGGTGCATCGCATCTCGCAGGCGATCGAGGCGATCCGCCCCGTATTCGATACCGTCAACGGCGCAGTGGCCGAGCAGAGCGCGACCACCGGCGAGATGAGCCAGAACGCGGCGTCGGCTTCCAGCTTCATCGTCTCGGTCGGCGACTCCGCCTCCGAGATCGACAGCGCGACCAAGGAGGCCGAACTGCACGGCGAGAGCGTCGCCAAAGCCGGCCAGTCGGTAACGATGTTCGCCAAGAAGCTGAGATCGCGCTGCGCGGTGCTGCTGCGGCAGAACGAACGCGGGGCTGCGCAAAAGCGCGAGCGCCTGCCCTGCAGTCTCAAGATCGAGATGAAGACGCCGCGCGGCGGCGTCACCGCACCGGTCTACGAGATTTCGCTCGACGGCATTCTGATCAGCGGCCCGGAGGCAGAGAAGCTGGTGCAAGGCCAGAGCCTTGACGCAGCGCTTGCCGAAATCGGCGACTGCCGTATCCGCATCGGCGAGAAGACCAAGGGCGGCACCCAGGCAGCGTTCGAGCGGCCATCGGCCAAGACCGTCGAGAAGATCGAAGACAAGCTGTGGGCGCTGCAGGACGCCAACACCGAAGCGGTGGCGCGGGCGATGGAAGCCGGGCGCGAGTTGACGAAGATTTTCGAGAACGCCGTCTCGAGCGGCGCTATCTCGATGGAGGATTTGTTCGACACCGATTATGTCGAGATCCCCGGCTCCAACCCGGTGCAGCACCGCACCAAATTCCTCGACTGGGCCGATCGCGCGCTGCCCTCCCTGCAGGAAGCGTTTCTCGCCAGGGACAAGACAATGGCGTTCGCCGCCATGATCGACCGCAACGGCTATCTGCCCGTGCACAACAGGATCTATTCGCATCCGCAGAAGCCGGGCGACGTCGCCTTCAACACCGCCAACAGCCGCAACCGCCGCATCTTCAACGATGTCGCGGGCCTCGCGGCCGGCCGGAACACCCGCGCCTATCTGATCCAGACCTATGCCCGCGACATGGGCAACGGCAACACGGTGATGATGCGCGAGATCGACGTGCCCGTGCGCGTGCGCGGCAGGCACTGGGGCGGTTTCCGCACGGCGTATCGGCTCTAGGCCGCCGCCCGCAGCACCTGCAAATTGCTCGAGACGCCCTCACGGGAAGGTCACCTCTCCCGTTGGGAGAGGTCGGCGCGAAGCGCCGGGTGAGGGCCTTAGGTCCGACGAGAGAGCATAACCCCTCACCCGGATCGCATCCGCGATGCGATCCGACCTCTCCCTACGGGAGAGGTGGACCGAAGATGCGGCGCGAGTTCGCGCTCAGCTAGCCCAGAAGTCCGGCACCGCCGGCGCCAGCCGTCCGCCCTTGCGCACCGGCGCGATTTTCGTGGCGAACCCGGTGGCGTCGTCGGTCTCGACCGCAACGCCCGACAGTGTCGCTTCTCCGACCGCCGGCTCGAAGCGCGCTGACGGGATGCCCGTGGTGAAGCGCCGCAGCGGCTCTTCCTTTTGCATGCCGATGACGGAGTCGTAATCGCCGGTCATGCCGGCGTCGCTCATATAGGCGGTGCCGCCGGGGAGAATTTGATGGTCGGCGGTGGGCACATGCGTATGCGTGCCCACCACGAGGCTGACGCGGCCGTCACAGAAAAAACCCATGCCCTGCTTCTCGGATGTCGCCTCGCCGTGGAAATCGAGCACGATGGCATCGGCCGCCTCGCGCAGCGGGCAGGATTCGAGCTCGCGATCGATCGCGGCAAAGGGATCGTTGCCCGGCTCCATGAACACGCGGCCCATGGCATTGATGACGAGCGCGCGCTTGCCGTTCTTGGTGTCGACCAGCGCGGTGCCGCGGCCCGGATTGTGGCGCGGAAAATTCAAGGGGCGGATCAGGCGCGGCGCGCGCTCGATGAAGACCAGCGCCTCCTTTTGATTCCAGGCGTGGTTGCCGAGCGTGATGACGTCGGCGCCGGCATCGAGCAGTTCCTGATAGATGGCTTCGGTGATGCCAAAGCCGCCGGCCGAATTCTCGCCATTGACGATGACGAGATCGAGCGACCAATCACGGATCATGCCGGGGAGATATTCCGAGACGGCGGTGCGGCCGGTTCTCCCGACGACGTCGCCAATGAAGAGAATGCGCAACCCTATTTGCTCCGGAAATCGAACACGTCTTTTTCCGTTAGCACAAAATCCAGCGCCACGTCGTGCGACATAGCGGGGATAGCGGGCGTTTCCTGCACAGAAAAAGCCAGGCCAATGCCGGTGACGTGATGCGCTTTGCGCAAATTCGCAAAGGTGTGGTCGTAATGCCCTGCGCCATAGCCGATGCGGTGGCCGGTGCGGTCGAAGGCGGCGAGCGGCACCAGCATGATATTGGGGATCAGTTCGGCCGCAGCCGGCGACGGCTCGGGGATGCCGAGCGATCCGAGCACGAGGCGATCGGTCGGCGACCAGGCGCGGAAGATCAGCGATTTGCCGCGCGCACTCACCACCGGCAGCGCCAGCCGCGCGCCGGCCAACGCGAGTTTAAGCATCAGCGGCGCCGGATCGATCTCATTGCGGATCGGCGAATAGCCCGACACCACAGTGCCCGCCGTGATCTCGATCGGCAGGCCGCGCTTGGCGATCCTGTTCGACGCAGCCTCGCGCTTCTTGTCCCCCAACGCATCGCGGGCCGCCAGCGCGGCGGCACGCAGGTGAGCCTTGGAAGGTGCTGCGTCCATGAGGCAAACGGCCAATTTGCAAACGGCCAAAATAAAGTGCGAAGCCGCAGATGCCGTTGAAGCGCTCGATCCCGGAGTTCCCTACGAAAGTAGGTGGGCACCATATGTCCGAGCCCACGGGCCCGGCCAGGGACAGTTCCCTAAAGGATCGATAAGGCCCCGGGGATATATGGCTCCTGACGCGCAACGCAGCTTCGCGGGGGTAATGTAGCGATCAGCGGGGCAAATCGCCAGCGGTAAGGGGACGCGGGCGGCGGGCAGGTTGTGCGTGTGTGGTCTCACCTTCCCCCGGAGGGGTGAAGACTAGACGTCACCCGATCGCGATGCCGTTGCCGATGGTGCGGTTCAGCACCTGCGTGGTCTTCTCGATGCGGTCGGCGGCGGCGCTCAGAGCATTGGCGACCGCAGCCTGCGTCAGCTTGGCGCGGTCGACAGCGGCGGCGCGCATGGTGCGGGCGGTCTCCAGCTCCTGCTCCATCGTGTGCAGGCGGGCATTGGCATCGAGCAGCTCGTCGCAGACGGTAAGCGCGGCCATGACGGTGAGGCGTGCATCGCCGATCTCGCCGAATTTCCCACGCAGCTCCGTCACTCGCGCTTCCAGGCTCTCGGCGAGCTTGAGCAGGCGCACCTCCTGCCCCTCCTCGCAGGCCATGCGGTACTGCCTGCCGTTGATGGTGACGTTGATGTGGCTCATGCTTCGTCTCCGCCATCGAGCATGGCGCGCACGGTGCCGATCGCCGCATCCAGCCGCTCTGCGATCTCGCGGTTGGTGCGCTCGAGCTTGCGCGTCTTGACCAGCGAATTGTCGAGCTCCTGCGCCAGCCGCGAGCGGTCGACGCCGAGCGCCTGGATGCGGCTCGCCAGCTCGTTCTCGTCGCGGTCGGAATCGCGGCGCCGCTCGACCGCATGCTCCAGCGCGTCGAGCGCCGTCATCAGGCGCCGCGTCGCAGCCTCCAGATCGAAGGCAGAGGTATCGGCCATGCCGGAACCGTTGGCGGGGCGTTCGTTCATCCCGATTACACGTACATTTTGCTCAGCCCGCCACTCCGGTAAAACTACGGTTCGGCAAGCGTTTAGACGGAGAAGCTTACGTGGCCGAATCGGCCCGTGCAACGAGACTTCCAAGCTATGCACCGCTAAGCAACTTTTCCCGGCATTTGCGCGTTCCCTCGCCTTGGACTCGGGGAACCGAGGTGCTATCAGCGGCCAGCTTCCTTACCCTCCCCAGCCCAAAACCAGCGCTTTCACAGCCGTTGCGCACTACCAGCAAGCATCTCATTTCAGGCGGATTTTCATCATGACGCAGGTCGACCACACCCGTATGGCCAATGCGATCCGAGGGCTCGCAATGGACGCCGTGGAGAAGGCGAAATCGGGGCATCCCGGCCTGCCAATGGGCGCGGCCGACATCGCGACCGTTCTGTTCACGCAGTTCCTGAAATACGACGCGACCGATCCGAAATGGCCGGACCGCGACCGCTTCGTGCTGTCAGCTGGCCACGGCTCGATGCTGCTCTACGCGCTGCTTTATCTGACGGGCAACAAGGAGATGACGCTCGACGAGATCAGAAATTTCCGCCAGCTCGGCTCGAAGACGCCGGGCCATCCGGAGAATTTCGAAACCTCGGGGGTCGAGACCACCACCGGCCCACTCGGCCAGGGCATTGCGACCGCGGTCGGCATGGCGCTGGCGGAGAAGATGCTCGCCGCCGAATTCTCCAAGAAGGTCGTCAACCACCACACCTATGTGCTCGCTTCCGACGGCGATCTGATGGAAGGCCTTTCGCAGGAAGCAATCGCGATGGCGGGCGTCTGGCGGCTCAACAAGCTGATCGTGCTCTACGACGACAACGGCATTTCCATCGACGGTCCGACCTCGATCGCCGATTCCGTCGACCAGGTTAAGCGCTTCAAGTCCGCCGGCTGGGCCGCCGAGCTGATCGACGGCCAGGATCCCAAGGCGATTGCGGCCGCAATCGCGCGGGCACAAAAATCGGGCAAGCCGTCGCTGATCGCCTGCAGGACCACGATCGGTTATGGCGCGCCGAACAAGGCCGGCACGGCGAAAGCCCATGGCGAGGCGCTCGGCGCGGATGAACTGAAGGCCGCCAAGGAAACGCTCGGCATTTCGCAAGAGGCCTTCTCGGTGCCGGACGATGTGCTGAAGGCCTGGCGCGCGGCGGGCGCCCGCGGCGCGGCGGCGCGGAAGGAATGGCAGGAAGTCTTCGCGACGCTGTCGAACCGCAAGCAGAACGAATTCCAGCGCCGCATGCGTCATGAGCGGCCGGCCGCGCTCGCCAAGACGATGCGCGCGCACAAGAAGGCGCTGCTGGAAAAGCCGCTCACCGCTGCGACCCGCAAATCTTCGGAAGCCGCGATCGACGCGATTGTCACGGCGGTGCCGGAATTCGTCGCAGGCTCGGCGGACCTCACCGGCTCCAACAACAACAAGGCGAAGACGGCAATTGCCTTCTCGCACAAGACGCCAAAGGGCCGCTTCATCCATTACGGCATCCGCGAGCACGGCATGGCGGCGGCCTTGAACGGCATCCATCTCCACGGCGGCTTTGCGCCGAATGGCGCGACCTTCCTTGTCTTCACCGACTATGCCCGCGGCGCGATCCGCCTGTCGGCGCTGATGGGCACCGGCGTCGTCTATGTCATGACGCACGACTCCATCGGCCTCGGCGAGGACGGTCCCACCCATCAGCCGGTCGAGCATCTCGCGGCGCTGCGCGCCATACCCAACATGCGCGTGTTCCGGCCTTGCGACGCCATCGAGGTGGCCGAATGCTGGGAACTGGCTCTGAACCGCATCGATGGTCCAACCGTGCTGGCGCTGACCCGCCAGAACCTGCCGCAGCTACGCACCACGGCGCCCAACGACAACCCTTGCGCGCACGGCGCGTATGAACTGGTTGCCGCCCAGGGCGAGGCCAAGGTGACGCTGTTCGCCTCGGGCTCCGAGGTCGAGATCGCAGTCACTGCGCAAAAGCAGCTTGCCGAGCGTGGCACTCCAGCGCGGGTCGTCTCGGTGCCTTCGCTGGAGCTGCTGCTGGCGCAGCCCGCCGAGCGAAAAAAGGCCATCATCGGCAACGCGCCGGTGAAAATCGCGATCGAGGCCGCGGTGCGCTGGGGCTGGGATGCCGTGATCGGGCAGGATGGCGAATTCATCGGGATGCACGGTTTTGGCGCCAGCGCTCCGGCCAAGGACCTTTTCAAGCACTTTGGCATTACCGCCGAGGCCGCCGTTAATGCTGCCCTGAAGCGCTTGGGATGAGGGGCTGATTCGGTTGAGATTGCCGGGAAAAAGGACTAGGTAAGTTCCCATCTTGACCGTTCCCGCCCGGCCGAACCGGGCGTTCCGCCGTAAGAACTCCGCGAGGGAAACCCTGCGGGGCGGCCTCAGCTTTTAGAAGGAGAAACAGCATGGCACTCCGCGTCGCGATCAACGGATTTGGCCGCATCGGCCGCAACGTGCTGCGGGCCATCGCCGAGTCCGGCCGCAAGGATATCGAAGTCGTCGGCATCAACGATCTCGGCCCGGTCGAGACCAACGCCCACCTGCTCCGCTTCGATTCCGTGCACGGCCGTTTCCCCGGCACCGTCACCGTCGAGGGCGACTCGATCAGCCTCGGCAATGGCAAGATCAAGGTGTCCGCCGAACGCGATCCGTCGAAGCTGCCGTGGAAGGCGCTCGGCGTCGATATCGCGCTGGAATGCACCGGCATCTTCACCGCCAAGGACAAGGCTTCCGCGCATCTCACCGCCGGCGCCAAGCGCGTGCTGGTCTCGGCGCCCGCCGATAACGCCGACGCCACCATCGTCTACGGCGTCAACCACGACACGCTGACCAAGGATCACCTCGTCGTCTCCAACGGCTCCTGCACCACCAACTGCCTGGCGCCCGTGGCGAAGATCCTGAACGACACGGTCGGCATCGAGACAGGTTTCATGACCACCATCCACGCCTATACCGGCGACCAGCCGACGCTCGACACCCTGCACAAGGATCTCTATCGCGGCCGCGCGGCGGCGATGTCGATGATCCCGACCTCCACCGGTGCGGCAAAGGCGATTGGCCTCGTGCTGCCGGAGCTGAAGGGCAAGCTCGATGGCGTCGCGATCCGCGTGCCGACGCCGAACGTCTCGGTCGTCGACCTCAAGATCGTCGCCAAGCGCGCCACCGACGCCAAGGAA
>DATEJC010000491.1:0-12887 GCA_035278345.1 Bradyrhizobium sp.
TGTGCAATGGGTAGTGAAGAACGCACACGGATTTGACAGGTACAGCCGAGACATCCCGGCTTTCCCCGCGCAATGGCTTTACGGCTTACTTCGTGCTCTCCCCGGTGAGCGGCCTTTTTTGTCACCGTTGCCACGCCACCACAGGGCGGCGGGATAGACGCCAGGGTCGCGGCGCCAGGACCACACGACTTCGCCGTACGCTGCGGCGTTTTCGTCCGGCGGGAAACCCGCCTGACGCAGCAGCGTCCATCGCAACCCGCGCCACGTTTCGTGACGATCGCGAAACGTCCCTTTGGTGGCACGGGCTGGCTGGACTAATACCGTAAATCAGAATTCTGGTAAAGAGAAATATTTTTGATCCAGGGAGTTGACAGCTTTTTGCGGTGATTTGCCCGTCGCGCCAATCTGCCGCAGGCTCTCATCCTGGCAGCAGCCGCTTCGGCAGGCTGAAGGCCAGTCGGTAGAGCGGCAGGGCATCAATTGCGCCGTGATCGCCAGCAGGCAATTTCGCGCAGCTGATGCAGCGCGTTAGCGACGGCGCCGCACGCCCGTTGCCCTTCGCGCGAATGACGCGGGTCAGAACTACGGGTACAGCTACGACATCGCGCCTCCTGATTGAAAAGCCCCGGCTGTGGTAACGGGGTTACACCGTCTAAACCGGAATCCGGTACGCTTGTGCAATATTGCGACTTCCATGCGGGGCGGTCATGAAGCCGATTTTCTTTGGACTTGTAGCGCTCGTCTCATCGATTGCGACCGGTGCGTATGGGGCTCCTGCTGCCGTTTACAATTGGAACGGCTTCTATGCGGGCCTCAACGTTGGCTACAGCTGGGGTAGCTCCTCCACCACCCAAAGTTTCAGCGACAGCACCAGTGGCGCTCTCCTGAGCGCGACCAGTGGCCGCTTCGACATGGATGGGGTTATCGGCGGCGGGCAGGCTGGCTACAACTGGCAGCGAATGAACTGGGTATTCGGCTTCGAAGCGGACATCCAGGCCTCGGCTCAGAGCGGGAGCGGCCGCGGCATCTGCGCTGGCGGTACCCTGGCAGCCCGGCCGTTTAACGGCGCGTGCACCCCCGGGCATGTCGGCGACACAACGCCCTTTGATACCCCGGGCCTACCGGTGAATTTCGACCTCAGCCAAAAGCTGGAATGGTTCGGCACGGTTCGCGGTCGCCTCGGCTCGCTCTTCACGCCGACCATTCTCGGTTACGTCACTGGCGGGTTGGCCTATGGTGAAGTGAGCTCCACCGGCTCGGTGAGCGGCACCAACATCACGGGACAGCAGGGCACCAATACCGTGATCTTGACTCCCGTCTCCGCGTTATTCGGCGATCGCAGCACACGCGCGGGCTGGACCATCGGCGCCGGCCTCGAAGGCGTGGTCAACGGTAACTGGACGGCCAAGATCGAGTATCTCTATATCGATCTTGGCAATATCTCTGGATCGTTCGTCACCCCGATCACTGCTCCAAGCGGCGCTCCCGTGACTGTGCGCTACACCTCGCATATCACGGACAATATCTTGCGAGTCGGCTTCAACTATCGCTTCGGCGGCCCATAGGCGAGGTAGCCATCAAGACATAGGGCGGTTGACGCTAGCGTCGGCGGATCAGGCCTTCCGCATTCGCTTGCCGAGCTTCATAGACGCGCCGGCCAACTCGCACTGCGAGCTGGTCAGCCCGGCAGCAGCCGCTTCGGCAGGCTGAAGGCCAGCCGGTACAGCGGCAAGGCATCAATTGCGCCATGGTCCCCGGCAAGCAATTTCGCGCGCAGCTGATGCAGCGCGTTACCGACGGCGGCCTCGTCCAGCCCCTCGATCAGCACGAGCGCGGCGAAAGAGCCGTCGTCGCGGCGCATGCCCTTCTCGCTGGTCTTGATCGAGGTCTTCGCGGCATCGGTGAAAAGGACCCGCGCGGCCATGATGCGGTCGAGGCGCGCAAGCTCCGCCGTGACGGCAGCAGGGTCGAACGACGGCACAGCATCGAGCCGCAGGGGCGCGACGATGCCGCCCTGGCCGAGGCCCGCCGAGGCAACGACTCGGCCGCCGCCGCGCGCAAAGTTGCCAAGTTTTGGCATGATACGTTGCGACCACGGCGTCGGCGCATTGAGCCGCGCCAGATAGTCGGCGCCGCCGACCACGTTTTCATCGGCGAGCTCATAGAGGATGAAGTAGCGGTTCGCCGCCGCGCCCAGCGCACGGAAGATTCGGCAGGCGAGAAATCCGTTGATGCCGACGCGCTCGGCGGCGTGCTCGCGGGTGATCCAGTGCGCCCAGTCGGTCTCGTCCGCCGGCGCAAGATCGCTCCAGATCGCGAGATAGCCGGCCCCCTGCATGGGCGTGGCCTCACACCACCTTGTGCTGCCGCAGATCCGCGATCTCGTTCTTGGCGAAGCCGAACTCGGCCAGCACTTCCTCGGTCTGCTCGCCGAATTCCGGCGGCCGCACCGCCATCCTGCTCGGCGTGCGCGACAGCGTCACGGGCTGGCCGACCAGCTGGATGTGACGGTTCTCGTCGTTCGGCACGTGCTGCGCCATGCCGAGATGCTTGACCTGCGCATCCTCGAACATCTGGTCGATGGAATAGATCGGCCCGCAAGGCACGCCGGCGGCATTCAATTCCTTGACCCACGTTTCCGTCGACTTCTTCTCGGTGAGTTTTTCGATCGTGGCGTTGAGCGCGTCGCGATTCTTCGAGCGGGCAGGCGCGGTGGCGTAGTCGGGATTGGTGACCAGCTCCGGCGCACCGAGCGCCTGCGCGCAGCGCTCCCAGATGCGGCCGCCCGTGGTAGCGATGTTGATGTAGCCGTCGGAGGTCTTGAACACGCCGGTCGGGATCGAGGTCGGGTGATTGTTGCCGGCCTGCTTGGCGACCTCCTTTTCCATCAGCCAGCGCGCGGCCTGGAAATCGAGCATGAATATCTGCGCCTGCAACAGCGAGGTTTGCACCCACTGGCCTTCGCCCGAGACGTCGCGCTCCAGAAGCGCGGTGAGGATGCCGAGGGCGCAGAACAGCCCCGCAGTGAGGTCCGCGACGGGAATGCCGACCCGCATCGGGCCGCCGCCCGGCGCGCCGGTCACCGACATCAGCCCGCCCATGCCCTGCGCGATCTGATCGAAGCCCGGGCGTTTGTGATAGGGGCCATCCTGGCCGAAGCCGGAGATGCTGCCGTAGACAATGCGCGGATTGACCTTGCGCACGCTCTCATAGTCGATGCCGAGCTTGGCTTTTACGTCGGGCCGGAAATTCTCGACGATGACGTCGGCCTGCTTGACCAGGCGCATGAACACCTCGAGCCCCCTGGGATCCTTGAGGTTCAGCGTCATGGCGCGCTTGTTGCGATGCAAATTCTGGAAGTCCGCGCCCTGGCGCGGACCGCCCGGCTGTTCGCCTCCACTATCTTCCAGGAGCGCATCGATCTTGACGACATTGGCGCCCCAATCGGCGAGCTGGCGCACGCAGGTCGGCCCGGAGCGGACACGGGTCAGGTCGAGGACAGTGAAGCGGGAGAGGGCCTGGGAAGCGCGCGGAAAGGACATTTTGGACAGCTCCGGTCGGGTCAGCATCACTAACCCGATCCCGCGCGAAGGTCACCCTCCCGATATGCGGGCCTGAAATACCGGAATTTGTGTTGCTGGATCACCGGGTTCCGTCCAGTGCCGGCCTGGCCTGCCATCGACAACGCCGTTTCCGGCTGATACCCCGCTAAGGAAGTGAGGGGGTTATTTCGGCGTGATCGAGCGTCAGAGGAAGCCGGGAGCCCGGCCGTGACCGCGGGCGCGAGCCGCGCGCGGCGGCTGTTTGATGGATGGTCCGCCAACCTGGTCCAGGTGGTGCTGGGAATAACCCAGCAGGTCGCACTCGTCCCGGTCTTCCTGCACTTCTGGAGCGGCGAGGTGCTGGCCGGCTGGCTGGTGCTTTATGCCGCCAGCAATCTTGCCAGCATTGCCGATGCCGGCCTGATCGTCCGCGCGATCAACCGCTTCCTGTCCTTTCGCTCGAGCGCCGACTGCAATGGCCGCTCCGCCGCATTCTATGCGGGAATGCTGCGGATCTATCTCACTCTCTCCGCCGTCCTCGTCGTGCTGATGCTTCTGGGCGCCGCGCTGTGGCCGCCGTCGGCGACGCTTGGCTTTGCGAAGCTGCCGCATTTCGATGCGGCGTTTGTCGCGATGGTTGGCGGCACGTTCCTGGTGCTGCCCGCCGGCCTGACCAGCAGCCTCTATCGCGCGCGCGGCCTGTATGGGCGCGCGGTGCGGCTGCAGAACTGGAGCATGTTGATCGGGCAAGCCGGGCAGCTCGCCGCCATTGTCCTGACCGGAAGCCTGCTCGCGGTCGCGCTGGTCTATGTCGCGGCGCAGCTGCTCGCGGTGATCTGGCTGATGGCGATCGACGCGCCGCGGCAGTTTCCATATCTGAAGCGAGGTATCGGGCGGCTGTCATGGCGCTGGTCGGCAGGACAATTCGTGCGCGCCGCCCCCTTTGCGGTGGCCAGCGTCACCGAGATCGCGCTCGTCAATCTGCCGGTGCTGCTGGTCAGCGCCTTCGTATCGGATCGCATCGCCGTGGCGCAATGGGGGCTGACTCGCGTCGCCGCCGGCCTGCTGCGCACGCTGTGCATCCAGGCATCGCTGCCGCTTGCCGCCGAGCTCGGTGCCGATCATTCGCTGGGCGAGAAAGAACGGCTGCGGCATCTCTACGCCCGCGGCTCGGTGCTCGTGACCTTGCTCGCGAGTGTCGCCGTCTCGGCGTTGCTGCCGTTCTGGCAGGATTTCTTCGCGCTGTGGACACATGGCGAAATTCCCTACAATCCCGCGCTGACCTATGTGCTGCTGATCGGCGCCGGCATCGTCGCGCCTTCGCTGCTGGCGCTCGGCTTCGCCAACTACTCGAACCGCGGCGAACTTTTGGCGCGGACCAAGGGCCTGCAGCTTGCGCTGTTCCTGGTGCTGTCGCTGCTGCTGATCCCGCAGATGGGCCCGCTCGGCGCGGCGCTGGCGGTGGCGGCCAGCGATTTGCTGGTTCAGATGGGACTGCTTGGCGTGACCATCCTGCGGCAAACGTTGCAGCGGCCATTCGCGCATCTGACGTATCTGGCGGTCTTGATGACCGTTGTGATGCTGGGTGGATGGGGATTAGGCGCGGCGATCCGGGCATTCATGCCTGGAAACAACCTGTTCTGGTTCGTCGCCGAATGCGCGCTCTGGCTCGTCGCCGTTGCCGTTCTGGCGACGCCGCTTGCCGGTGCGAGACTTCGCGACCGCTTGTCGGACACTATTCCGCGCTGACGGCGGCCTTGCCCGAGGCCGAATTGAATGGCATTGACGTCCGCTACCCCTTCACAGCAAAACCGGCAAATGACCCGGCGCATTCCATTGAACGATCTGGTCCGGCAAAGCCGGCTCATCCACGATGAGCTGGCCGCCTGCGCGCGTCGTGTCATCGAGCGCGGCTGGTATGTGCTGGGCTCGGAATGCACCGGCTTCGAAACGGAGTTTGCCGCCTATTGCTCCGTTGCGCATTGCATCGGCGTTGGCAACGGCACGGATGCGATCGAGCTCGCGCTGCGGGCGGCGGGAATCCGGAAGGGCGATGGCGTGGCGACCGTCGCCAATGCCGGCTTCTATGCCAGCACGGCGATCCATGCGATCGGGGCAGCGCCCGTCTATGTCGACGTCGACGGTACGCATCTAATGTGCGTCGATTCCCTCAAGCAGGCGCTCGCGCGGCAGACCGTGCGGGCGGTGATCGTCACGCATCTCTACGGCCGCCTCGCCGACGTGGAAGCCGTGATCGCGGTCTGCAAGCCGCTCGGCATTCCCGTCATCGAGGATTGTGCCCAGGCCCATGGCGCCAGCCGCAATGGCCGCAAGGCCGGCAGTTTCGGCAGCGCCGGCTGCTTCAGTTTCTATCCCACCAAGAATCTCGGCGCGCTCGGCGACGGCGGCGCGGTGACGACGAACGATGCTGCGCTTGCCGAGCGGCTGCGCCAGCTCCGCCAGTACGGCTGGGACAGCAAGTACAGGGTGGGCCGCGCCGGCGGCCGCAACAGCCGTCTCGACGAAATGCAGGCGGCGCTGTTGCGCATCAAGCTGCCGCATCTTGACCGCTGGAACGAGGAGCGCCGCAGCCTGGCACGGCGCTATGCGCGGGAGATGCAGAACGCCCGGGTGAGGTGCCCGAACGAATTCGCCTCCGACAATGTCGCCCACCTCTTCGTCGTCTGCTGCGACGACCGCGAGGCTTTTCGCCGGCACCTGGATGAGCGCGGCGTGAGCTCGGACATTCATTATCCGATCCCCGATCATCTGCAGCCCGGCTATGGCGGGGCGACGGTCGCATGCGGCCTGCCGCAAACCGAACGCCTCGCCAGCGAAATCGTCACCATTCCCTGCTTTGCCGAGCTTTCCGAGGATGAGATCAAGCAGGTGATCGAGGCGGTAAACAGCTGGTAGCGAAAATTATTCGGTAATCCGGCCGGTTTATGCTAACGGCCTCATTGCTGAAAATCGCGCCGTGAGGGTTGGCGCGCGGAATGACGATGACCAATCTGCCGCCGATCAAGCTTCAGACCACGCCCGGAGCACGGGACATCCGCGTCGAGCCGACCGGCGTCCGTGGCGTCGACCTCTATTACTTTCCCTGGGTGCAGGATCCGCGCGGCGACCTCACCGTCGGCGAGTTCGGCAGGGGATTTCCGTTTCAACCAAAGCGCTATTTCATCGTGTTCGGCGTTTCCGCCGGCACGCTGCGCGGCGAGCACGCGCACAAGACCTGCCACCAGTTCCTGATCTGCGCGCAGGGCAGCTGCACCGCCCTGGTCGATGACGGCGACGTCAGGCGCGAGGTGATCCTGGATAACCCCAGCGTCGGTCTCTACATGCCGCCGATGATCTGGGGCACCCAGCACAGCTACAGCACCGATGGTGCGCTGCTGGTGTTTGCTTCCGACTATTACGACCCCACCGACTACATCCGCGAGTATGATGTGTTCAGGGATGCCCTGCGCGGGGCGCGCTGACGGCGGCTGGCATGGCAGATCGCGTCTACTGCACCTATTTCGACCACAACTACCTCTCGCGCGGCGTTGCGCTTTATCGCTCGTTGCAGCGGCATGCGCCAGGCGTGCGGCTGTGGGTGCTGTGCCTGAATGAGCAGTGCCATTCCGTGCTCACCGCCATGAAGTTGCCCGGCGTCGTTGCGGTGCCACTCGCCGATTTCGAGGCGGCCGATCCGGAAGTGGCGGCCACGCGCGCCACGCGCAGCACGATCGAATATTTCTTCACGCTTACGCCGGCCTGGATGCGCCATGTGATGGCGCGCGAAGCCAATGCCGAATGGGTCACCTATCTCGACGGCGACCTCTATTTCTACACCTCGCCCGAGCCGATCTACGACGAATTGCGCGAGGCGTCGGTCGCGATCATACCGCACCGCTACGCGCCGAATATCGGCAGGCTGCAGCGCTTCGGCACCTACAATGTCGGATGGGTCGGCGCGCGCAAGGACGCAGATGGTGCTGCCGTCATCGGCTGGTGGCGCGAAAGGTGCATCGAGTGGTGCCGTGACCATGTCGACGGCGACCGCTTCGCCGACCAGGGCTATCTCGACGGGTTTGCCGCGCGCTCGCCGCGGGTGAAGGCGATCGAGAATATCGGCGCGAATCTTGCGCCCTGGAATATCGGCAACTACCGCGTTGCTTTCCGTGATGGCGCGGTCGTGCTCGACGATGGCGCGCCGCTGATCTTCTTCCACTTCCAGGGACTGCGCAGAGGCCTGCGCTGGTTCTTCTTCACCAGCCATCGCGCCTACCACGCGCCGCTCTCGGCCATCACGCGCAATCAGATCTACAAGCCGCATATCCAGGAATTGCTCGACATCGAAAGCGCTGTCGATCCGCTGTTGCAGATATCGGCCGCCAAGCCGCATCGCCGCTCGGCAGTCTCCGATTTCAAGCAGCTTGTCGTTGGAGTTTTGCGGCAGCTGCGTACCCGTGCGTTTCAGCTGCTGGACATCGTCACCGGGCGGGCCTTCCTGATCTTCCGCGGTCGCGCGATCTAGCGGCCGGCGACAGCCGCCTCCGAAATTCAGATACGCGCGACGTATCCGAGGATCTGCTGAACGCGTTGCCTGTAGGTGTGGACGCTCAGCGTCTTGGCCTGGCCCGCCTTGGCGATGGCTGTTCGCGCCCGATTATCGCCGCTGTAGCGCTCGATGCTGACGAGGCAATCTTCGATCGAACGCCACGCCGCCACCTCACGATCAGGTTCAAACAATGTATGCAGATTGTCCTTGAAATCGGTTAGCAGGAATGCGCCGACACCGGTCGCCTCGAACAGGCGCATGTTGCCTGCTTCGCCTCCGACAAAGTCGATGTGAGAGTTGAGCGTGATACGCGAACGGCGCAGCACGCGGTACATGTCAACGCCCCAGACCTCGTCCTCGAAGCAGCGATGCAGCGGCGAATTTGCCGGAAGCGACGACGGACGGTTGCCGAAGAGTTTGAGCTCGTAGCGTTGTGCAACGGCCTCTAGCAGGGCGATCCGCTGCTGATGATCGACCGACACTGTGCCGACGAAGGAGACGTCGATATCGGCAGCCTCATCCGGGGGTAGCTGATCGACGATCGAGGGCTCGAAAGCCAGGTGGCAGACTTCGGAACGCACGCCGGCGCCACGAAAGTACTGCACGATCGAAGGCAGTTGCGACAACATCAGGTGATAGGTGGTCCAATCCTCGCCGCGCGAAGGCTGGATTCCAACCTGGCCGACCATGATTGCCGACGTCATGTCCCTGATCGTTCGCACAAGGCGTGTGTCGACGTGGAAGACGTCCTGATTGATGATGAGATCGGGCCGAAATTCCTCGATCTGGGCGAGCAGTATTTTTTCCGAGACGGAATCAAGCTTCGGGCTGAGTCCGACCTGGCGTGCCAGCGGGCGCAGCATCGGTTTGAAGGGAGTTACGGCGCGTTCGATCCAGGCCGGCAGTACCCGCCGCTCCCTCGGAAGCGCCGCTGCTTGCTCAACCGCCAAGCCGTGCTCGCGCGCCCAGGCTGATTGCAGCCACGAATTGTTGACGTGAATTTCGGCGGCGACATGGCCTTCGGCGGCGAAATTGCGCGAATAGAAATCGGCGACACCGAACAGGCTGTTGTTGCGCGCCGCCATCTGCGCCGCATAGGCAGCGTTCTCGAGCCCGGCCTCGCGGCGGTAGAGCCACGCGAGGAAGCGCGGGTAGTCCGCATTGAGCACGAGGATGCGCATGGCGGATCAGACCGCGATCCGGAAGCCGTAGTTCTTGTCGATCCAGGCCTTGTAGGCGCCCGAGGTGATGTCGCGCCACCATGCCTCATGGTCGAGATACCAGTGCACGGTGCGGCCGATGCCGTCGGCAAAGTCGACATGGCTGCGGTTGCCGAGCTCGCTTTCGAGCTTGCTGGCATTGATGGCATAGCGATGATCGTGGCCGGGACGGTCGGTGACGAACGAGATCAGCGAGCGGCAGGACTTGCCGCCGGCGGCGGGGCAGGAGGGAAAGCGCGCGGCGAGCTTTGCGTCGGCAGCGAAGGCGCGGTCGATGGTCTCGCAGATCAGGCCGACGACGTCGCGGTTGTTGCGCTCGTTGCCGCCGCCGATGTTGTAGGTCTCGCCGATGCGGCCGCGGTCGATCACGTTGATCAGCGCCTCGCAATGCGCCGAGACGTGCAGCCAGTCGCGTACGTTGGAGCCGTCGCCATAGATCGGCAGCGGCTTGCCTTCGAGCGCGTGGATGATCATCAGCGGGATCAGTTTCTCCGGATGCTGATAGGCGCCGTAATTGTTCGAGCAATTGGTGATCAGCGCCGGCATGCCATAAGTCGCCACGAACGAGCGCACCAGATGGTCGCTGGAGGCCTTGCTCGCCGCGTAAGGCGAGTTCGGCCGGTATTGCGAGGTCTCCGTGAAGGCGGGATCGTCGGGGCCGAGCGAGCCGTAGACCTCGTCGGTCGACACATGCAGGAAGCGGCTGCGCTCCAGCGTTCCCGCCGCGCGCCAATGGTCGAGCGCGGATTTCAATAGGGTGAAAGTTCCGAGCACGTTGGTTTGCAGGAAGGCCTCGGGGTCGTCGATCGAGCGGTCGACATGCGACTCGGCGGCAAGATGCGCCACGCGCGTGAAGCGATGCTCGTCGAACAGTCCGCGGATCAGCGCGGCGTCGTTGATGTCGCCCTTGACGAAGGCGATGCTGCGCTCCGTGATGAGCGGCTCGAGGCTGCGCAGGTTCGCCGCATAGGTCATGGCATCGACGACCACCAGCCGGTCGGAGGGCCGCGCCGCGCGCCAGGCATGCACCAGGTTCTGGCCGATGAAGCCGGCGCCGCCGGTGATCAGGACGGTGTGCATCGAGATCTCTCGTTGATTGTTCCCAAGGGCCATCCCCGCAGTCGCTTCGCAATCCCGGCCGACGCCCCGGGAGTGGTAGTCGGTCGGATTCGGGCGGTCAATACGCCGGAAAACGCCTTGATTTGCAGCGGCTTCCATATAGAACCATTGACTTCGCGAAAAGCCGCCACTCCGACGGTCCCTTTGGTTTTCCCCTTGATCCCTGGTTCAGGCATCTCGCTAGCAGGCACGAAGACGCATGTATGTGATTGGAATTAGCTCGGGCATCAAGCACGGCCACCACGACGGCGCGGCGGTTCTGCTTCGAGACGGGCAGCTCATTGCCGCTGCCGAGGAGGAGCGTTTTACGCTTGCCAAGCACGCCCGCGGAGAATTGCCGCGCGGCGCCATCGGCTTTTGCCTGAAGCAGGCCGGCATCACCATCCGCGACGTCGACTTCATCTGCTCGCCGCTGCGCACCTACACGAACTACGCGCAGCGATTGACCGAGTATTTCAAATTCCAGTTCGGCCACAGCCCGAAGATCGAACTCTACGACCATCATCTGTGCCATGCCGCGAGCAGCTATTACGGCTCGGGATTTGGCGAGGCGACGGTCGCCTGCTTCGATTTCTCGGGCGACTCAAGCTCGGGACTGGTTGCGCATTTCAAGGGCAACGACTTCAAGATCCTGACGCGGTTCGAACGGCATAACAGTCTTGGTCTCTACTACGGCATGCTGACCCAGTATCTCGGCTATCAGATGACCAATGACGAATACAAGGTGATGGGGCTGTCATCCTACGGTAGCCCGAAATACCTCGATGAGTTCGCCAGGCTGCTCAGTCCGAACGGCATCGACTATGCGCTCGACCCCGCGCTCGATAAGCGCAGGCGCGATGCGGAGATATTCACCAGTGACTTCTCGACGCGGCAGGAGCGCATCTTCACCGAGAAGATGGAAGATGTGCTCGGGCCGCGCCGGCTACGCGGACAGCCGCTCGACCAACGCTTCACCGACATCGCCGCGAGCGGCCAGAAACAGCTCGAGATCGTCACCACCGAGGTAGTGCGTAACGCGATCGCGATGACCGGTTGTGGCGACGTCTGCCTCGCCGGCGGCGTCGCGCTGAACTGCAAGATGAACATGGAGATCGCGGCCGAGCCGTCGGTCAGGCGTCTCTATGTTCCGCCGGTGCCGCACGATGCCGGCGTCGCCCTTGGCGCGGCGATGCTGAAATGCGTGGAGACCGGCCATGCGATCGCGCCGCTCACGCATGCCTATTGGGGACCGGAGTATTCCAACGACGCCATCAAGGAGACGCTCGACAAGATCGGCGCGCGTTACGAGCATCTGGACGACCCCGTCGCCGCCTGCGTCACCGACCTCGTCGAACAGAAAACGGTCGGCTGGTTTCAGGGCAGGATGGAGTATGGCCCGCGGGCCCTCGGCAACCGCTCAATCCTCGCCGATCCGCGCTCGGCAAGCATGAAGGACCGCATCAATCTCGGCATCAAATATCGGGAGGAATTCCGTCCCTTCTGTCCGTCGGTGCTGTATGCGCGGCAGGCCGAGTATTTCGAGGACGCATTCGATGCGCCGTTCATGGTAGTCACGTTTCCCGTCAATGACAGGGTCCGGGAGCTGATCCCGGCCGTGGTCCATGTCGACGGCACCGCGCGCATCCAAAGCGTCCATCCCGAGACCAATCCGACCTACAGCCGTCTGCTCGGCGAGTTCAGCAAGGCGGCGTCGGTGCCGATGCTGATCAACACCAGCCTCAACATCAACGAACAGCCGACCGTGAACTCGCCGCTCGAAGCGCTGCACACTTACTTCTGTTCCGGCCTCGACGTGCTGTTCCTCGGTCCTTACCGGTTGTCGAAACCAAGCTGAAGCGGGACGGCTGGCCCTGGACGCGGAAGGACCTGGACGGCGTCAGCGCTCGTCGGCGATCACCTTGCCGTCGTTCGGCAGCGAACCGCGACCGACCAGCTCGACATTGCCGCCGAGTTTCGCAATCGTGCGCAGGGTCGAGCTGAGCTGATCGCGCAGCGCCTCGCTCGGGGAAGCGCATTCCGCCCGCAACGTCATCACGTCGGCTTCGCCGGCGCGGCTGACGACGAGACGCAGCCGGCCGAGTTCGGGATGACGCTTGCCGATCTCGGCGACCTGCTCGGGACGCACGAACATCCCTTTCACCTTGGTGGTCTGGTCGGCGCGGCCCATCCAGCCCTTGATGCGCATATTGGTGCGGCCGCACGGGCTCTTGCCTGGCAGCGCCGCGGTGAGATCGCCGATCGCAAGCCTGATCCAGGGATGATGCGGATCGAGCGTGGTGACGACGATTTCGCCGACATCGCCCTCGGCAACGGGTTCGCCGGTGCCGGGCTTCACGATCTCCAGGATCAGGTCCTCATTGACCACCATGCCCTCGCGTGCCGGCGTCTCGAATGCGACGAGGCCGAGATCGGCGGTGCCGAAGGCCTGATAGGCGTCGATGCCGCGCGACTTGATCT
>DATEJC010000492.1:0-4115 GCA_035278345.1 Bradyrhizobium sp.
CATTGGCCTCGAGCCCGGGTCCCAAAAATTGCGCCTGAGCTGGCAGCCAGGTGATGAGGAAGGCGCAGACGACTATCACTTTGACCCGACTTAAAGTGCGCCAGGAGAAGCTGGTGATGCCTAGTGGATGAAAGTTCCATCGGGGTAAGTTCTAGCCAGACGCCCCGTAGCGAGTCTTGGGACCGGAAGAGCAATCGACCGGGCTAAGCGTAGACAGCAAGTGTGCAGGGTCAGTATTGGGCCACGTAATGGGTACAATCGCGGTCGCCGAGGTGGCTTTAAGTGCCGAAGGCAACACCGGCCCGTCGCAAGGGCGAGACGAAGCCGGGGCCGCCGGGGTCGAAGACCTGATCATGCGCACACAGGCATTATCAGAACCTGGGAAGCCCTGCCGAATGCTCCGGACTGGTCACCGGAGGGGGACGGTGCCGAGGGAGACCGGAGGACCGGCTCTATGCTCGGCAGGGTGGCGGATCGGGGTGTAGTACCGTTGATGACGGCGAAGGCAACGAGCCGGACGGAGGGAAGGCCCCGACCATTGGGGAGCCCGGACGGAAGCCCGCAGGTCCAGACGCAGAGCTGGAGACCCCTGCACCGGCATCTCGTTCGGGTGAACGACGCGGCCCACCGGTCGCGCCAGACCCGGTTCACGGCGCTGTTCCATCACGTTGACGTCGCGGCGCTCGAACGGGCGTTTCGGCGCCTGCGGCGGCGGGCGGCGCCCGGCGTGGATGGGATGACGGTGGCGGCGTATGAAGGCGAATTGGAGAGCAATCTCCAAGCGCTACATGCGCGCCTTCAGGCGAACCGATATCGGCCCTTGCCGGTTCGGCGGACCTACATCCCTAAGGCCGATGGGCGGCAGCGGCCGCTCGGCATTCCGGCGCTTGAAGACAAAATCGTCCAAGGCGCGGTGGCCGAAGTGCTCAACGCCATCTACGAGGCCGATTTCCTCGACTGCTCGCATGGTTTCCGGCCGGCTCGCAGCCCGCATGGTGCGCTGCGAACTGTGCACGCGGCAATCATGGGGGAGCGGGTGAACTGGGTTGTCGATGCCGACATCCGGGATTTCTTCGGGCAAGTCGACCACTTGTGGCTGGAACGGATGGTCGAGCACCGGATCGCCGATCGGCGCATTCTGCGGCTGATACGCCTGTGGCTGCGCGCCGGCGTGATGGAAGACGGTGTGTACACCAATACCGAGAGGGGCACCCCGCAGGGTTCGGGGATCAGCCCGCTCTTGGCCAACATCTATCTGCACTACGTACTGGATTTGTGGGTGTGGCAATGGTCAAGGCGTACGGCGCGCGGCGATGTCCGTCTGGTCCGTTTTGCCGACGACTATCTGCTGCTCTTCGAACACCAGGCGGACGCGCAGCAGATGCTGATCGATCTCCCGACCCGACTGGCGAAATTTGGGCTCAGCCTGCACGACGGCAAAACCCGGCTGGTCGAGTTCGGCCGCTTTGCGGCGAGCAACCGCGAGCGGCGCGGAGAGAAGCGTCCGGAGACGTTCGACTTCTTGGGCTTCACGCATTACTGCGGGATGACCCGGAAGGGGCGCTTCATGGTGCAGCGGAAGACGCAACGGAGCCGGATGATCCGCAAGCTCAAGGAGCTTCGGCTGGAGATGAAGAAGCGCAGACACGCGCCGGTAGCGGAGCAGAGCCTCTGGCTGGCGAGTGTGCTGCGTGGGCATTACGCCTATTTCGGCATCACCGGCAACTCGGCGGGCATCACCAAGTTCCACCTCGCCGTGGTGCGCTGGTGGCGCTGGGTGCTGCGGCGGCGAGGGCAACGCCCGAAACTTCCTTGGGAGCGGTTCACCGCGATCCTGACCCGCTTCTCGCTGCCGCCACCTCGGCTCGTACACAACTGGCGCTCTTGAGGACCGTGTTCGGGATACCCGATGGAGGAGCCCAGTGCGGGAAAGCCGCACGCTGGGATCTGTGAGGGGGGTGATGGGCGACCCTCGCCTCTACTCGACCACCTTGTTTCGCCAAGCCGCTGAGATTACGCCGCTTCTGGCGAAATTCGGGCGGCCGTGGCACTACGCCTCGGGCGGCCGCGGCGCTTTGCGGCGGGTTTGGGCGGCGGGGTTGCCGGCGGGGGTGCGATCGGCGTGACGCGTGGCGGCAGGGCGATCTTGGCGTAGCGGAATACCGCCGCCAGGGTCGGCGAGGCATCGGTGCGGACGAGCCAGTCGGCCTGGCGATGGCGAATGCGCAGTTGCTGCAGGCGATCGAGGTCGCGCAATAGCGTTTTCCATTCAAGGGTAACGCCGGCAGTCACCGCCAGATCGTCCAGGCGCTTTTGCAGCAGCAGTGCCAGGAACGAGCAGAACACGTGACCACGGATCGCCGCGTCGCAGGAGTGGAAGATTGGGCGGGTGCGCAGCACCGCTTTGGCGCGGCGGAACAGGTCCTCGACCCGCACCAGGTCACGATAGCGCAGCACCGCTTGCAACGGTGTCAGCCGAGCATTGGTTCGCAGTACGAAGATGCCATCAAAGCGCGCCGCCTCGGCCAGCTTGCCGGCGTCGATTTCGAACGCCGGCTGGTCCTTTGCCGCGGCGGTCTTGCGCAGGTAACGGCGGTAACCGGCATTGCCGATCAGCACTTTGTCGCCGCGCTTTAGCTGGGCATCAAGGGCAGCAACGATCGCCTCGCGCACGGCGCGGTCGTTCGCTGCTTCGCTTTCATTGCGGCAGACGATGTAGCGCATACCGGCGCGATTGACCTCTTTGACGAACAGCTGGGTCTCGCCTTGCCGCCGATCAATTGCCAGCGGTACGAACGGCGCTTGGTCGTCGAGCACGATCTGCCGCACCAGCTTATCGGTGTGCTCGCGCGCGCCCAGGATATAATCGAGCCCGCGCGCGTCGAGCCCAGCAATGGTCTCGGCCGAGATCATGCCACGGTCGGCGACGACACAGACCCGGCCAATGCCGAAGCGGTGGCGCAAGCGGTCGACGATCGGCAGCAGCACGGTCACATCGGCCGTATTGCCGGGCCACATCTCGGTGCAGACCGGCCAACCGGCACCGTCCATGACCAGACCGAGGATCATCTGCTGCAGGTCGGGCCGCAAATCCTTCGAATAGCCATACTGGCCCAGGCTTTGGCCGCCCTCGCCTTCGAATGACAGGCTGGTGGTGTCCATGAACACCACCGAGAGATCGGTGAACAGGTCACGGCGGCGCTCAAACAGCCGCTCTTCGATCAGATCCTTGACGCACCGCGGCGAAGGTCCAGACGCCGCCTCGACCGCCTCCCCGAGCCATGCCATCGCTCGGTAAAAATGGTGCAAGCCCAGAGCCTCCGCACCGCGGATATCGTAGTCAGCCATCCACGAAACGCAGTCACGGTCTGAGCCCGAGACGAACAGCCGGTGCAAGGTCGCCACAAACACGGCACGCTCGACGGCAAAGCTGAACTCGCGCGTCGCCAGCACGCCGTCCAGCACCTCGCTGATGCCGAGCTCTTGCCACAGCCGCGCGAACAGCAGCGGGCCGCCGATCCGCTTGGCATCGAGCGCCAGGCTGCCGTCATCCTGATCGAGCGCTTGCAGCAACAGCACCTGGTCAGTGAGCTTGGCGCCGGAAGCAAGCAATGCGGCCAGTGCACCGGACGCGATCAGCGCTTCGGCACGGCCGAGATTGGCAATGACCGACTGGCGCACGGTGCCAGCAATGCGGCGGTTCTCGACAATCTGAACGTAGGCGCGCTGCCCCGACCTCTTAACTCGGAAGAACATCGCAATCCCCCAATTCGGAGCACTACGATATCATCCTTTTTGCCCGCGATAAAGCAGAAAACCATATTATGCGAGGCACTACATATTAGCGATCGCGCTCTCCTGCCTCAATTATATCAACCACTTGGTAGCATCTCGGGCGGCTTAACTGTTCAACTCGGGTCAAAGATGACCCGCTTGCTGCCGCGAGCGGGGATGAAGGGTGTTCCTTCTTCGGCCGCTCCGTCTACTTCTGCCGGCACAAACTACCCATGCCAGTGAAGTTGTTCCGGTGTATCAGTCTCATTATAAATATCAACGGCTACACGCTTTCCTTCAACAAAACGCAGTAATGGTCCGGGGAACTGGCCATTGTAGAG
>DATEJC010000493.1:0-4143 GCA_035278345.1 Bradyrhizobium sp.
AGCATTCTGTTTCGGCGCCTGATCTCGGAAGCACGGTGGAAGGGCTATTGCCGCCTGCGCATCACGACCGGCGCGGAGAATCACGCGATGCGGGCGCTCGCCGCAAAGTTCGGTGCGAACCTTGTGTTCGCCCATGGAGAGTCCGCCGGCACGATCGACGTGCCGCCGCCGCAGCAGGCCCAGCTTGCCAGGCTCGCCATCGATGCCCAGCTCGCTGCCGCGCGTGCGGTGATGAATTTCAATCGCGCTTGCTGGAAGCTGTTCTCGCGGATGTATGGGACCGGACGCGCGGCCTAGCCCGCATTTCTCACGGAGTTGAGGCGCATCGGGGCGCGAATCAGCGAAAGTTCTTTTGCAAGAAGGACTTTGCGGTGATTCAAGGAATGCCCCGATGCCGACAGAGTGTAGCGCAGAACGGTTTGATTTTGGAGTGGTAGAAGGCCGGGCTGTGGAAGCGGCCTTTGATGCTGGCCTGGTGACGTCGGATGCTGGCGCGCTGCTTCTGGGCGCCACCGATCGGGCGATCGATCTGGTGGGGCGCTTTGCCGATTGCTTTCGCGATCATCGCCGCCCGGACTTGATCGAGCATGCGGTCGGGACGTTGATTGGACAGCGGGTCTTTGGCATTGCCCTTGGCTATGAAGATCTCAACGATCACGACGAGCTGCGGCACGACCCGCTGATGGCGGTGCTGGCGGGCAAGCTTGAAGCCAGGCGCAAGGACTGCGCACCGGTGGCTGGCAAGTCGACGCTGAACCGGCTGGAGCTGAGCCGAAACGAGCCTTCGCGCTATCACAAGATCGCCTGCGACGCGGCGGCGATCGAGGCGCTGTCCGTGACGCTGTTCCTGGAGGCGCATAAGCGAGCGCCGGCGCAAATCATCCTCGATCTCGACGCCACCGACGACCCGCTGCACGGGCATCAGGAGGGACGCTTCTTCCACGGCTATTACGACTGCTACTGCTATCTGCCGCTGTATGTGTTCTGCGGCCGGCATCTGCTGGCGGCCAAGCTGCGCCCCTCCGACATCGATGCCAGCGCGGGCAGCGTCGCGGAGGTCGAGCGGATTATCCGGCAAATCCGCGCCCGCTGGCCGTTCGTGCGCATCGTGCTGCGAGCAGACTCGGGCTTTGCGCGCGAGACGCTGATGACGTGGTGCGAACAGAACCGCGTGGATTATCTGTTCGGGCTCGCTCGCAACACGCGCCTGGTCGCCATGATCGAAGAGGAGCTTGCCACGGCTCGAGCTGCAGCCGAGAAGACCGGCCGCCCGGCGCGCCGCTTCAAGGACTTCCAATGGAGCACGCGCGACACCTGGAGCCGAAGACGCCGCGTCGTGGCCAAGGCGGAGTGGACACAAGGCGAAGCCAATCCGCGCTTCGTCGTGACCTCGCTCAAGCGGGCCGAGGCGGCCGCGCGGCAGCTCTACGAGGAGATTTACTGCGCCCGCGGCGAGATGGAGAACCGCATCAAGGAGTGTCAGCTCGACCTCTATGCCGACCGCACGTCGGCTCAGACCATGCGCGCCAACCAACTGCGGCTGTGGTTCGCCGCGATGGCCTATGTGCTGATTTGTGCCCTGCGGCGCATCGGCCTTGCCGAAACCAGCTTTGCGGATGCCACCTGCGGCACCATCCGCCTCAAGCTCCTCAAGATCGGGGCGCTGGTACGCCTCAGCGTCCGCCGCATCAGGATTGCCATGGCCTCGGCCTGCCCGGCCGCCGAGCCGTGGGGCATCGCCGCCCGCCGCCTGGCCGAAGCCGCCGGAGCCCGCGCCTCGCCGGCCTGACACGCGAAGCTGCGACGCGCCAAACCCGCCGCATCGCCAATCGGCCCACTGGAGAAACACACGACCAAAACCAAATCACGCCAGCCGCGCCTTCCCGCGCAGCAACCCTCCATGGCCATGCTGATCCACCAAATCCGCGTTGTCACATCAATCGGTGCTGTGAGAAATGCGGGTTAATTCAGCAAACGGCGGTTGAATCGGGATAGGGGGGAGCCTCGCAGCTCCACCCCTCCCACACCACCGGACGTACGGGTCCGTATCCGGCGGTTCGGTGGATTATGCGGGTCGTAGTGCCGCGACGGAGCGTAGGCCGAGTGAAGCGAAGAAGCTGTTTGGCAGAGCAATGGTCAGCGCGGGGCTGTTCGCGAGCCGCCATGGGCCATGTGGGGCGCCGGCGGTTTGCGCCGCCAGATCCCGGCCGACGCCGCGGCGTCGCAGCTCGATGAAGCGAGCGGGTCCACGCTTCCATTGCTTCCAGACGATGGCGCGCAACCGTCGCCTGGTCCACTCATCAAGCGCGCGCAACACCGACGGGGTTTGACAGAAGCCGAAGTAGCCGCGCCACCCGATCAGGTAGGCCGACAACTCCTTGGCGATCTGTGCGAGGCTTCGACCACGCGTGCGTCGCGTGAGCTCTCGAACTCTCGCTTTGAAGCGGGCGATCGCCTGCGGCGCGATGCGCCGCCGCGGTTCGGTCCCGCCAGTGAAGCTGAAGCCCAGGAACTTGCGAACACTCGGTTTGGCGACCGCGCTCTTGGCTTTGTTGACCTTCAACTTGAGGCGCTTTTCGAGGAACTTCTCGATGCCCGCCATCACCCGTTCGCCCGCCCGCTGACTGCGCACATGGATGTTGCAGTCGTCGGCGTAGCGCACGAAGCGATGGCCGCGCTTCTCGAGTTCCTTGTCCAGCACATCCAGCATCAGGTTCGACAAGAGCGGCGAGAGCGGACCGCCCTGCGGCGTGCCCTCTTCCGTCGGACTGACCAGCCCTCCCTCCAGCACACCCGCATTTAGAAAGGCACGGATGAGCTTCAGGATGCGCTTGTCAGCAACCCGCTTGGCAATGAGCCCCATCAGGATGTCGTGGTTGACCCGGTCGAAGAACTTCTCCAGGTCGATATCCACGACGACGGCAAATCCAGACGCAATGTACGCCTGCGCCCGTTCCACCGCCTGATGCGCCGAGCGGGTCGGCCGGAAGCCGTAGCTCGTCTCGGAGAACGTCCGGTCCCAGTCGGCTTGCAGCACCTGCATCGCCGCCTGCTGGATCAGGCGATCGAGCACCGTGGGGATGCCGAGCGGCCGTAGCCCGCCCGACGCCTTCGGTATCTCGACCCGCCGCACCGGCTGCGGTTTGTAGGTGCCCTCAAGCAATTGGGCTCGGATCGTGAGCCAGTGCTGCTTCAGGTGGGCCGGCAGCTCGTAGACGGTCATCCCGTCGACACCCGCCGATCCCTTGTTGCGCGTCACTTGCGCCAACGCTTTCTTCAGATTCTCACGCTCGACCACTGCTTCCATCGACGGCCCTGCGACCGCCGGATGTTCGAGACAGGCTTCCGCCGCGCGCACTTCGGGCTCTTGGGCGGCGGCGTTCAGGGCTTCACCCTTCGCTCCGGTGCTCAAGTTCAGCTCGACCTGATTCTTCTGCCGCATGGCTCGCACGGGATCGCCGCTCTACTAATCACTTCCACCGTTCAGGCCTTCGACGGCGCGCTGCCGCCTACTATGCCCTCGGCTGACTTCTGCACTGTGGTCAGACCGTCTTGCGACGACCTCAGTCCCATTGCCGGGACACAGCGCAGACCTCCCGAGGTAAGACCGACCGCCTTCACCGCACGCCCGCCGAATTTACCACCCCGACCTTTGATGACCGTGGACTTCGCGATCAACTGCTCGCTCGTCCGGCCGGGTAGGCCTCGTTATCCGGTGTTTGTCCATCGGGCCGCGGCTTTGCTCCACGCTTTCTTCAGACCCCATCTCGCGATGACGCCCTTGCGCTTTGCTAATCCTTCGCCGCCATCAGGCTGGATAGAGGACTTCCACCTCCAAGCTGTCGTTCATACTCGGCACACAATCAAAAGGGCGGCTCAAGGAGCCGCCCCTATGCATCCCATGCAGAGTTTCTACTGACACAAATACGTCTGACCGTCGTCGAGCTTGATGGTGCTCCCGGGCCGGCACTGGATGCCATTGCGTACGCGTCACTCCCCCATCCCGGATAGGCAGCCGAGGAAGCGACAGCGGCTGCCGTGCCGACCGCCGCAGCAGCCGCGGCGCCCGCGCCATATCGGTATCCGTAGGCGCGCCGATTATGGCGGCGCGCAACACCCGCAAAGCTCCCGGGAGTCAACGGG
>DATEJC010000494.1:0-3156 GCA_035278345.1 Bradyrhizobium sp.
CGTAAAACTCTCATGCCGCGCAGCGGCTTCGAAGGCCTTCAGGGCGTTGAGCGGCGGCAAGCGTGGGCGCATCGCACGACTTCATGAGAAAAACTAAGGCAGGCACGAGAAACGATGCTTTGCGGGCAAGGGCCCTGCAACATTATTGAACAGCTCCAGTGCAGCATTTCACGAGATTTGGAGCTTGTCGATGTCGATCCTGTCAACCGACACCTTGTCGATCCCCCCGCCGCGGACCACTGAGGCCACGCCACTTCATCAATCCAGCTCAGGAACGCCGTCCATTCTTCGCTCGCTCGGATGGTGGCACTGGATCGATCGGCCGCTGCAGCGCCTGGCCCTGCGCGAGATCGCCGACGATCCGCATCTGCTCCGCGACCTCGGCATCACCCGCGAACAGGCGCTGCGCGAGGCCGCCAAGCCGTTCTGGCGCTAACAGCAAAATCAAAGGGAGAAGAACGGATGTCCGAGCCGATCGTCTACGGCTTTCCGCGCAGCACCTTCGTCAACATCATCAGGCTGATCCTGACGCACAAGGACGTGGCCTACAAATTCCGCGACCTCGAATCCGTCATGGGCAAGCCCGATCATCTGGCGCTCCACCCTTTCGACCGCGTCCCGATCCTCAGGCATGGCGATCTCACCGTCTACGAGACGAGCGCGATCGCCGCTTATGTCGACGAGGCCTTCTGCGGTGCCTCGCTGACGCCAAAGGACATCAAGGCGCGGGCGCGGATGAACCAGTGGATCAGTGCGGTTAACTCCTACTACTACCCCTACATGATCTACCACGTGACGCATGAGCGCCTGGTATTCCCGGAGCTCGGCATTGCCTCGGACGAGAACGTCGTGGCGCACGCGCTGCCCAAGGTCGAAACCGGGCTTGCGGTGGCCGAACGCCAGCTCGCCCACGGCAAGGATTTCCTGCTCGGCGAGGAACTGTCGATCGCGGATTTCTATCTTCTGCCGAGCACCTTTGCGTTCAGCCTGACCGCCGAGGGACAGGCGATGTATCCGAAGTTCCCGGCGTTCTGCCGCTGGCGGGAGCGCATGGACAATCTGCCGGCGACGAAAAAGGTGCGCGCCGCCGTGCCGCGTGTGCCGATCGATCACGCGCGCGAATGGGCGAACTCGCACCGGCCGAAATATTGACTCGCGAAGAGAACTTGCCGCGGAGGCTGTCCGCGACTAGATTTGACGTACGGGGAAACACAGGCTCCCCGCCAGACGGCTCCGCTGTCCAAGCTCTGTGCAACGCTCGGCGTTTTCCCGGGAGATTGCACATGGACAAAATCATCCGGCACAATCAATCAGGCAGCGGCATGAGGTCATCATGTCGCTGAAAGCCTTGGGCGTGATCGAGATTCCGGGCGCCGCGGGCAGCGAGTTCGATCACGGCATCTTCGATGCAAGGACTCGCCGCGTCTTCATCGCCCACACCAGGCAGAGCACGCTCGAGGTGATCGATCCCGATGCGGGACGCCATATCGCGACGCTGCCGGAATTTCCCGGCGTCGCCGGCGCGGTCGCCGACGACGGCGAAGTCCTCGTCACCAATCGCGGTTCGGCAAGCATCGCCTGGCTCGATGGCGGCACGTTCAAGACCAGATCAGTTTTCGCGACAGGCCAACGCCCCAATGGTGCTGCCATCGTCAAGCGCCTCGCGCTGGGAATTGCGGCCTGCATCGGCGATGACAAGGAGAAGCCGAGCCTGCAGGCCTTCCGTCTCAACGATGGCCACCGGTCGAAACTCGAGCTTCCCGGCCGGCCGCGCTGGTGCGTGACGGATGCCGCGGCAGAGCGGCTGTTTCTCTGCATCCGCGAGCCGTCCATGATCCTCGTCGTAGGCCTGCCGGACCTGCGCATGCTGGCGCAATGGCGACTTCCCTCAGACGGCGCCCACGGCCTTGATATCGATCACGCGCGGGGCCGGCTCTATGCCGCATGCGATGCCGGTGACCTCGTCGAGGTCGACTGCGGTTCTGGCGAGGTCACCAATGTATGGCCGATCGCGGGATCACCGGACGTGACGTTCTTCAATCCGGCCACAGGCCGTGTCCACGTCGCCATTGGCGAGCCGGGATTGGTCGAAACCGTCGATGCGAAAACCGGCAAGACGACCCGGACAATCACCGGCGCCGGTGCGCATACTACGGTGCTCGTGCCGCCGGACCGGCTGTACGTGATTTCACCGGACCATGGTGGAGTCCTTGTACTTGCGGACACCTGATCTTCGATCTCAAGCAAAGGAGAAACCCATGAAATGGACTACCCGAGAACGCGTCAAAGTTGATCGCGTGGCCTGCCCATGGCTGATCAGGAAGTTCGTGGACAAGGACGCCGAGTTCATCTTTGTGGCGGCCGACAAGGTGATGGCGGAAGCAGAGCGGCTCGACGCGATCCCCTATGACGTGAAGGACGTTGAGCTCGGCCACCACGGCAAGGAATGCTCATTCGAAGCCATCCTGAAGAAGTACAAGCTGACCTCCGATCCAGCGCTTGTTCTGCTCGGCAGGATCGTCAACGGCGCTGACACGGACAACACGTTGTACCACCAGGCCGAAGGTCCCGGACTCGTGGCGATCGCCGAGGGCTTCAGACATCTCGGCTACAGGGATGACCACGAGCTGAATGCTGCGGAATGGATCGTGTACGACGCTTTGTATGCCTACGCTCAGGAGATGGTCAGGCGAGGCAAGCCGGCCGGTCAGTTCGCCAGTTGAGTCGACCTTGCTGAACTGGCGTTCGGCAAGACGTGCAATCCCGGGGACAAGCAGACTCCCGGTCAGACGGCAGCGCCAAGCTCTGCGCATCGCTCGATGTATCGAGGAGACGCGCATGATCGATTCAGCGCCGCAATTTCTTTGCTCCTTCAGGACGATTTTTGGCGCCGCGCTCACCGCGTTGCTTCTCGCACGCGCCGGCACAGCTTCATCTGCAGAAGGGGAAACCAACATGATCCAGATCGACCAAATGAAGGCGGGATCGCCACCAGCGGAATTCTCGTTTGCGCGGACCGGACGCGGCATTGACGGGGCATGGAGCGTCGTCGTCGACCCCACCGCCAAAGCCGGCCTCGCCATCGAGCAGACCAGCACCGACACCATCGACTACCGCTTTCCGCTCGCCATTCCCGACAGCCTGTCGGCAAAGAAC
>DATEJC010000495.1:0-3244 GCA_035278345.1 Bradyrhizobium sp.
CGTTCATATCCTTGGCGTGTCGTCGCTCGCGGCCGCTCATCTCACCGCCGTGCCGGAATTGAAGGCTGCGCTGAAGAAGCACGGCCGCGAGGACATCATGATCATCATCGGCGGCGTGGTGCCGCCGCAGGATTATGAGGCGCTCCATGCCGCCGGCGCCGAGGCGATCTTCCCGCCGGGGACCGTCATTGCTGACGCCGCAGAAGAGCTGATCCACAAGCTCAATGCCCGGCTCGGCCATAGCGAGGCGGCGGAATAGTTTCTCCGCTTCACGCCGAGCCGCGCGCCAGCGTCCGCTCCAGCGAACGGGTCCAGTCCGGAATCCAGGACTGAAACACCTGGTGCCAGCGCTCGGCATCCTGCGGCTCGGTATCCAATGCCACCGACCATTCGATGAAAGTGCGGTTGCCGTCGACGATCCGCGTCAACTGCATCGTGCCTTCATAGGCTGTCGGCGACACCGCTTCCGGCGTGCCGGCCGACGGAAACGGCAGCGGATCGAGGCCGGCATAGCTCAGCAAATGCGCATCGTCGGAATGCACGGCCAGGCGCTGCCGCACCGAGTTGCCGAGGTAGCAGAAGCGCCTGATGGCGCCGACCTCGTCCCCGCTCCTGCCGTCCTCGATCACGCTCTCGCTGACGCCTTCGATATAGGCAGGATAGTTGTTGAAATCGCGGATCAGCGACCACACGGTTTCGAGGGGATGATCGAGCACGGCGCTGTAATAAGCCAATGTCATGTTTCTTCTCCGTCGATGATCGCAATCATGTCGCCGGGCGCTGGCAATACCCACCCGCTTCCCGACCCGTTTTCCGCATGGGCCGATGACACTGCGTCGCCTTGCGACCGCAGCGCAAAGCTGCCTAGAATGCCCGCATTACAAGAGCGCCGGCTTCACCGGCGCCGCGGGAGGATCGACATGTCCAAAATCACGCGCCGCGCCTTCGCGGCTTCCACTGCCGCCGCAGCCGCTGTTGCGGGACTGGGTCTCAAGCCGGGCTTTGCGCAGGCCTATCCCTCGCGTCCGGTGACCGTGATCGTGCCCTGGGGCGCGGGCGGCGGCACCGACGCGACCGCGCGCATCGTTGCCGCGCTGCTGGAAAAAGAGCTCGGCCAGCCCTTCAACGTGGTCAACCGCACCGGCGGTTCCGGCGTGGTCGGCCACTCCGCGATCGCCACCGCAGCGCCCGATGGCTACACCATCGGCATGCTGACTGTTGAAATCTCGATGATGCACTGGCAGGGGCTCACCGAGCTTGGGCCGAAGAGCTACACCCCTCTGGCGCTGATGAACGAGGATCCGCCGGGCATCCAGGTCTCCTCGACCTCGCCTTACAAGACGGTGAAAGAACTGGCCGATGCCATCAAGGCGGCGCCCGCCGGCAAGTTCAAAGCTTCCGGCACCGGCCAGGGCGGCATCTGGCACCTGGCGCTGGTCGGCTGGCTGCAGGCGATGGGACTGCCCGCCAACCATGTCGCCTGGGTGCCGTCGAACGGCGCGGCCCCTGCAATGCAGGATCTCGCTGCCGGCGGCCTCGATCTCACCACTTGCTCGGTGCCGGAAGCCCGCGCGATCATCGAGGCCGGCAAGGCCCGCAGCCTTGCCATCATGGCGCCGGCGCGCAATCCGATCTTTCCCGACGTCCCAACGCTGAAGGAAGCGCTCGCGATCGATTATTCGACCGGCGCCTGGCGCGGCATTGCAGGGCCCAAGGGCATGCCCGCCGATGTCGCCGCCAAGCTCACCGCCTCCCTGAAGAAAGTTTTCGATTCGAAGGAGTTCAAGGAGTTCATGGCCAATCGTGGATTCGGAACGGTGTGGGGTAACGCTACCGAATTCGCGGCGTTCATGGACAAAGGCGACGCCGCAATGGGCGTGGCGATGAAGGCCGCCGGCCTCGCCAAGGCCTGATCGGTCCCAAAAGCAGGCGGGGCTCGTTCATGCGTCTTCCCGATCGCGTCACGGGATTGTTTCTCGTTGGCCTCGGCGCGGCAGCCGCCTATGGCGGCTGGAGGCTCCCGCCCGTGCCGGGCCAGCCGGTCGGCCCGAACGTATTTCCGCTCGTGATCGGCATCGGGCTTGCGCTGTGCGGGCTCGCGATCGCCTTCGGGATCGGCCACTCCTTCGAGGAAGAGGAAGAGATCATTCCCTTTGAAGGTGGCGAGGCCCCGGCGCCGCGCGGCAAGCTTTACGGCCTGCGCGCGCTGCTGCCGCCGGCACTGCTGCTATTCTACGTCGCCGTGGCGGACCGGGTGGGCTTCATCCTCACCGCGGCGATCATCGTCTTTGTCACCGCGACCGCGCTCGGTGCCCGATGGAGGCTTGCGCTTCCGCTCACCGTGCTGGCCCCCATCGTGATCCATCTGATCTTCAGCAAGCTCTTGCGCGTGCCGCTGCCGATCGGTCTCCTGCCCATGCCCTGGTGAGACATGCTCAACACCCTGATCCAGGCCTTCAACCTCATCACGACCTGGGAAGTCATCATCGCGATGCTGGCGGCATCGGTCTACGGGCTCGTGATCGGATCGCTACCCGGTCTGTCCGCGACGATGGCGACTGCCCTGCTCGTGCCCGTCACCTTCTATCTCTCGCCGATCGCCGCGATCGCCACCATCGTGGCGGCCTCCTCGATGGCGATCTTTTCCGGCGACATTCCCGGCGCGCTGCTGCGCATTCCCGGCACGCCCGCTTCTGCAGCCTATGCGGATGAAGCCTATGCCATGACCCGCAAGGGCGAGGCGGAGCTGGCACTCGGCGCCGGCGTCTGGTTCTCCGCCGTCGGCGGCATCGCCGGTACGCTCTCCCTGATGATCCTTGCGCCGCCACTTGCGGAAATCGCGCTGTCGTTCTCGACCTTCGAATATTTCTGGCTGGCGCTGCTCGGCCTGATGTGCGCGACGCTGGTGGCGCGTTCTTCGCCGGTGAAGGCGATCGCCGGGATGTTCCTGGGTCTGCTGGTTTCCTGCATCGGCATCGAAAACCCCGGCGGCGTGCCGCGCTTCACGTTTGGACTGACGGATTTGCTCGGCGGCATCGAACCGATCCCGGCTCTGGTCGGCGTGTTTGCCGTGGCGCAAGTGATGCGCGCGATGCTGACGCCGGAGCCGCCGCCGATCCCGCGGCGCAAGTTCGGAAGCATCATGGCGGGCCAGTGGGCGCTGACCTTGAAATACCACTGGCAGATGACGCGCGGGAACATCATCGGCATCATCATCGGCGTGCTGCCCGGCGCCGGTGCCGAC
>DATEJC010000496.1:0-3188 GCA_035278345.1 Bradyrhizobium sp.
GGCGGCTGGCCGATCGCGCGCCACACCGATGCGGCCCACAGGCCGAGCAGCTCGCCGAACATCTGGCTCACTTCCGGCGCGGTGGTGAAGTCGCCTTCGCGGCCGAGCGGATCGCGCGACACGTAATAGCCGTGCTGAGGATGCATCAGGCACAGCTCCATGTAGCGCCAGACCGGCATCGGTCCCGACAATCTGATCAGCTTCCTGATCTCGGACAGCAGCGGCGAAGATTCTGGTGTCACGTCCAGCCTTGAAACAAACTCTTGATTTGACGCGTTTTCTTCACGCGAACCGGTATCCACTTCGCTTGAAAACGCTCTATTTGGCGGTTCCCTTGCCCCGCCATGCCAGCACAATAAGGATAATTCCTGCAACAATCATTGGCACCGACAGCAGCATACCCATGGTCAGCCCGCCCCACAAAAAGCCGAGCTGAGGGTCCGGCTCCCTGAACAGTTCGCCGGTAATGCGCGCCAACGCGTAAATCGCAATGAAACTGCCGAGTATCAGGCCGCGCCGCTTCAGCGCGCCCATCCGAATCATTACCGCCAGCACCGTGAACAACACGATGCCTTCGAGGAACGCCTCGTAGAGCTGGCTCGGATGCCGCGGTAGCGGCCCTCCATTGGGGAAGACCACGCCCCAGGGAAGGCTGGGATCGGCGACGCGGCCCCACAATTCACTGTTGATGAAGTTGGCGAGCCGCCCGAGGAACAGGCCGATCGGACCGACGGCGGTGACGACATCGCCGAGCGAGAGAATCGGGATTCCGTTCCTGCGCGCAAACCACATCACCGCGACGACGCAGCCGAGGAAGCCGCCATGGAACGACATGCCGCCTTCCCACAGCTTGAAGATCGCCGCCGGGTGCTCGATGAAGAAGGGCAGATTGTAGAACAGCACATAGCCGGAGCGCCCGCCGACGATGATACCGATGGTGACCCAGAGGATGAAGTCGTCCATCTGCGTCAGCGAGATCGGCGCCGGCCCGCCCCACAGTTTTTCGTTCTTGATCAGCGCGCGGGCATAGATCCAGCCGAGCACGATACCGCCGATATAGGCGAGCGCGTACCAGCGGATTGCGATCGGCCCGAGCGAGATCGCTACGGGATCGAAGACGGGGAAAGTAATGGCGAGGAAGGGCATGCGCTCGGAAGACTAGACAAGATTGCGGCGATAGAGCGAAACGAGCCGCTCCCAGTGCCGCTCCGCGGCGTCGCGGTGATAGACCGGCCGCTTCGGGAAGGCAAAGCCGTGATGCGTGCCGGGATAGACCTCGACCTCGTTTTTCGTGCCTTTCATTCCTGCGGTCACCTTGTCGATGACTTCCTGCGGCGCGTAGATGTCGGTCTCGGCGCAGGCGAAATAGAGCTCGGCCCTGGTCTTGTCAGCAGCGAGATGCGGGCTGTCCGGCTGGTCGGTCGCCAGCTGCACGCCATAGACCGAGGCCGCAGCCTTGACGCGATCGGGAAAATGCGCGGCGGCGTTGATGGCGTAACGCCCGCTCATGCAATAGCCGACGGTGCCGACGATTTTGGTATTCGCAGCCGGTTGTCCCTCGGCATAGGCGAGCAGCGCCTTGGTATCTTCCATCACGAGGGGAATGCTGAGCGAGTGCATCAGCTCGAACATGCGCTTGCGCTCCGGCGATTCCGGGTCCGGTGGAATCGGGCCGATCTCCATCACGCCGGCGCGGTAATACATGTTCGGCAGCATCACGTAATAGCCCAACGTGCCGAGCCGGCGCGCCATGTCGCGCAGCTCCTCGCGGATCGCCGGTGCGTCCATGTAGAAGATGATGACGGGAAACGGGCCGCCGCGCTCGGGATGAGTGATGAAGGTGGTGGTCTTGCCGTCCCTGGTGGCAATCTCGACTTGCTGATCGATCATGGTCGTTCGCTGCCGTTTGCTGATTCTGTTTTTTTTCGTTTGCGCGTTCAATACGATTGCAAGGAAACCGCAGCATGACAAGGATAGCTGCGGCATGCCGGGCTTGAACTGGTGGGCCGGCATCGCCATTGTCTTGGCGTGCCATTCGGCGTGAAGCGGAGAGTTTGCGATGACCCAGACCACCAACCGGTTCTTCGACGAGATCGGACGCCTGATGAACGACGCCGCCGGCGCCGCCCAGGGGGTCAAGCGAGAGGTCGACACCGTCATGCGCAACCAGGCCGAACGCATCCTGCGCGACCTTGACGTCGTCAAGCGCGAGGAGTTCGACGCCGTAAAGGATATGGCGCGGCTGGCCCGCGAGGAGAACGAGGCGCTGAAGGCGCGCATCGCGGCGCTGGAGGCCAAGCTCGGCGGCACGGGTTAGGGCCAATTTTTCCCGCTCGAGAGGCCGCTGAATCCGGGCCTCTGGCGGCGGCCATTTTCCTTGTCATTTCCGGACTTTGGGGCTAAAAGCCCGCCAACTTCGCAGCCCCCGCACCCCTGGAGGCTTGCTGTGAAGCCACGCAATAGGCCGCGATGCGGCCTATATCTTTTTACAAAACAAGGACTTAACAATGGCGACGACCGTCAAGGAATTGAAGGCGACCGCGCGTCCGAAGAGCGGCAAGGGGGCCGCCCGGGCAGAGCGTCGCGCCGGGCGAGTTCCCGGAGTGATCTACGGCAACAACCAGCCCCCGGTGACCATCTCGGTCGACGACCGCGAACTGCGCCAGCGCATCCTCGCCGGCCGCTTCCTCACCACGATTTATGACATCGAGCTCGAGGGCAAGAAGCACCGCGTGATTCCGCGCGACTTCCATCTCGATCCCGTTCGTGACTTCCCGATCCACGTCGACTTCATGCGGCTCGGCGAAGGCGCCACCATCCGCATCAGCGTGCCCCTGCACGTCGTGAAGTCGGAAAGCTCTCCGGGCGTCAAGCGCGGCGGCACCGTCAACATCGTCACCCATTCGCTCGAGCTGGAATGCTCGGTCGACAACATCCCGCAATATGTCGAGGCCGACGCCAGCAGCCTCGAGATCGGTCACTCGCTGCATCTGACCGACGTCAAGCTGCCCAAGGGCGTGAAGTCGCTGACGCGCGAGGATGCCACGCTGGTCACCATCGTGCCGCCGTCCGGCTACGCCGAAGAGCAGAAGGCGGCTGCGGCTGCCGCGGCGGCTGCGGCGGGTGGTGCTGCGGCTGCTGCTCCGGCGGCGGGTGCCGCTGCTCCGGCGGCGGGTGCTGCCGCTCCG
>DATEJC010000497.1:0-4450 GCA_035278345.1 Bradyrhizobium sp.
TTGCATCCGAGAATCCCGACCAACTATTGCGGCCGATTAAGGGCTGTCATGGTTAACAAAGCATAAGCGGCGGGCTCGGAAACAGGACGTTCCGGCCGCCAATGGGGGATTAACCCCGCCTCAACCTTAATGGACTGTAATCGGGCACGTTCAAGTAGAGTCGTGGCGTCCGCGGGAGTGTGCGATGCGTTTGGCGTTTTGGCGAGCCGGCAAGGCGAAGGCTGCGGTGCAGAGGGCCGTGCCCAACGCCGCAGCTCAGCCTGTTGCCGATGAGCCTGTGAAGGCCGCGCCAGCGCCCGCCGTCGCCTACAAACCCGCACCCATCGCTGATGCCGGCGATCTCGATCCGCGTGCGCTTGCCCGGGCGCTGGCGAGGAAGCGTGGCTGGATCATCGTTCCGACCGTGCTGGCGCTGGTGCTCTCCGTCGTCGCGGTCAATCTGATTACGCCGCGCTACAAATCAGAAGCCCGCATCCTCATCGACGGGCGCGAGAACGTGTTCCTGCGCCCGAATGCCGACCGCAACGAAGAGCGCAACGCGCTGGATGCGGAAGCCGTGACCAGCCAGGTGCAGCTCGTGCTGTCGCGCGAGCTTGCCCGCGAGGTGATCGCCAGGAACAAGCTGGCCGAGCGGCCGGAATTCGATCCGGTGTTGACCGGTGTCTCGCCGTTGAAATCGCTGGCGGCGATGTCCGGCATCGGCCGCGATCCCTTCGCGATGACGCCGGAAGAGCGGGTGCTGGATGCCTATTACGAGCGCTTGACCGCCTATGCCGTCGACAAGTCGCGCGTCATCGTCATCGAATTCCAGTCGCGCGATTCCGAACTGGCCGCAAAAGTCGCCAATTCCATTGCCGAAGGTTATCTCGTGCTGCAGCAGGCGGCGCGGCAGCAGCAGGCGAAGTCGGCCAGCCAGTGGCTGCTTACCGAGATCGACAGTCTGCGCAAGAAGGTGTCCGACGCCGAATCCCGCGTCGAGGATTTTCGCTCGCAATCGAGCTTGTTCGTCGGCACCAACAACACCACGCTGTCGAACCAGCAGATGGGCGAGATCAACACCCAGCTCAACAATGCTCGCGCGCTGAAGTCGGATGCCGAATCCAGGGCGCGGTTGATCCGCGAGATGCTGCAGAGCGGCAGGACGATCGAAGCCTCCGAAGTGTTGACCTCCGAGCTGATCCGCAGGTTGTCCGAGCAGCGCGCGACGCTGCGCGCGCAGCTTGCCGAACAGTCGTCTACGCTGCTCGACGGCCATCCCCGCATCAAGGAGCTGAAGGCGCAGATCGCCGATTACGACCGCCAGCTCCGCGATGAGGCGGGCAAGCTGTCGCGCACGTTCGAAAACGATGCCCGCATCGCCAGCGGCCGGGTCGAGAGCCTGACGGCCAGTCTCGAGCAGATGAAGAAGATGGCCACCTCGACCAACGGCCAGGATGTGCAGCTCCGTGCGCTGGAGCGCGAGGCGAAGGCACAGCGCGACCTGCTCGAGTCCTATCTGGCTAAGTATCGCGAGGCGACTGCGCGCGAAAACATCGACACCGGCCCGTCTGACGGCCGCATCATCTCGAAGGCCACCGTTTCCAACATCCCGGCCTATCCGAAGAAGCTGCCAATCGTGCTGATCGCGACGCTGGCGATGCTGCTTCTCACCAGCGGCCTGGTGGTGACCGGCGAATTGCTGCGGATGACCGCGCCCCGGGTGCTTGCCGCATCGCCGGTGCCTGCGCACGTATCGACCGCAGAACCGGTCTTCACCGAGACCCGGGCACCGACGCCGGGTCTGGCTCAAACCGCCCTCGCGGACAGGATTGCAGATCCGGCCATTGCGCGCGAGCCGTTACCCGAGCCCGTCGTCAGCGCCGCTCGTTCCGATTTCAGCGAAGCCACCATCGCACCATCAGCGGATGCCGCGGCACCGGTCGACGAGATTGACCGTCTCGTGGCCGAGATCTGCGCGCCTGGCCCTGGGGCGCGCAAGGTCACCGTCCTCGGCACAGCGCCCGGCGAAGGTATCGCGCTGACCGCGTTGACGCTGGCGCGCCTGATGGCACGGGACCTCAAGGTGGCGGTGGTCGATCTCGCGGCGTCCTCGTCCGTCATCGCAGACGCTTCCACCGAGGCCAATGCGCCCGGCCTTGCCGAACTGATGCAGGGCGACGCCTCGTTCTCGCAAATCATCACCAAGGATCGGCTGTCGCGCGTCCAGCTTGTCGGCGCCGGCCGTCCCGGCTTCGATCGCGCGTTGCTGCAATCGCCGCGGCTGCTGCTCGCGATCGATGCCCTGATGCGGGTCTATGATCGCGTGGTGCTCGATGCCGGCGCCGCCGCCGACCTTCCGGCGGAACTGCTTACGGCGCTGGGTCGTGCGGTCGTGGTGCCGGATGCTTCGATGGACACCGAGGCGCGCAAGCAGATGACTGCGGAACTGAAGGCGGCCGGCTTCTCCCAAGTGACGATGCTGAGCAAGGCCTGCGAGCCCTCGGATACGGTTGCAGCTGACCCGCGGGTGGTGGCGGCTTAGCGCCAAGGCTGGCATAGTCGTGGGCTGACGGATGCTTGCAGCCACGCAGGTTATTTGGGAAGAGCCCGATGCTGACGCCCGACATGCAAAGGATCATCGGGGAGCAGCGCCTCGGATTTGTCGCGACCGCATCTCTCGATGGGACGCCCAACGTGTCGCCGAAAGGCACCTTCGTTGTTCTGGACGATCGGACCATCGCCTTTGGCGAGATACGCTCTCCCGGCACGGTCCGAAACCTCAAGGCGAACCCGCGCATCGAGGTCAATTTCGTCGATCCCTTCGTACGCAAGGGTTATCGCTTTTCGGGGATAGCCACCCTGGTGGAACGCGGCGATCCCGGGTTTGACGCGTTGCTTCCCAAGCTGCGCAGCACGCTCGCAGACCGCATCCGCGCGATCGTTACGATCGCGGTCGCCAGGGCGTTACCCCTGACGTCGCCTGCGTATGACGGCGGAACGCCGGAGTCGGAGCTGCGGCGAGCCTGGACAACCCGCTTCCGCAAGCTCCAGCCTTCGGAACGGTTCGAGGAATGACCGCCCGCGCCGTACCGTCACCATCGTGCGGTTCATGGCGTAAGGTACCTGCCTAGCTTCGCTTGGCGCGATCCTTGAGGATGAGCGCCAGCGGATTGAGCGTCGGAGCCTCCACCAGCCTTAGCGTGTTCGTGTCGTGATGGTTGAACGGCGCGCCCCTGACGAAAAGTTCGGTTTCGACCAGATAAGTCCAGCTTCCATCGTCGTTGAACGTGATGTCGCAGCGATAGGCATCGGTGCGAAAGTTCTCTTCCAGGAACGTGGTTGAGCAGATGCCGTACTGCGTGTCGCCGCGTTTCGCCGCGACAGATATTTTCCGGTCGCCGGGTTTTGCAGCGCCGGAAGCGAGGAGGATTTGCCCACGCGGGATCGTCACGCTCTGCATGATCAGGCCTGTGGCGGGCTCCCAGAGCCAGTAGCCGACCTGATCGTGAAAGGTGATGTCTTCTTCCGGCGTGTTGATGTGGATGTGATAGCGCAGGCCGTAAAACAGTTGCGGCCCGTTGGTCTGCGGATCGATCACGTCCATCCGGATATGCTCGCGGAAAACGCGGCGTTCCGGTCCATCGGCCTTGGGATTGATGTCCACGCCCTTGTCGGCCTGCCAGACGCCGGCCAGCTGTCGCAATGGCCCAAGGTTGGCCAGGCCATTCGGCGCTACGTCGCTCGGTTCGGTGAAGATATCAGCGGGATGAAGCAGCATGGGTTGAACCTCGTTCGATCCGCCGGATAGTATCGGTCGGGGAGGCGTCCGTAATGAAAAAAATCAGGGTGGGGCTGGTCGGCTGCGGCTTCGTGGCGGAGCTGCATATGCATGCCTACCGGCGCGTCTATGGCGTCGACGTCGAGGTCAAGACGGTCGCGGCGCGGGGCGATCATGTCGTCGATTTCGCGCGTCGCCACCACATTCCGAACACCTGCCGCAGCTTTCGCGAGTTGATCGCCGACGGCGATCTCGATGTCATCGACATCTGCACGCCGCCTAATTTGCACGCCTCCATGATCGTCGAGGCGATGCAGGCGGGCAAGCATGTGATCTGCGAGAAGCCGTTTGCCGGCTATTTCGGGCGCGACGGCGACAAGGCTCCGATCGGAAAATCCGTGCCGAAGGCGCTGATGTATGAGCGCGTGCTGGAGGAGATGGAGCAGACCCGCGTCGCAATCGAGAGAAGCGGAAAGCTTTTCATGTATGCCGAGGACTGGATCTACGCGCCGGCCGTGACCAAGACCGTGGAGATCGTGCGGGCGACCAGGGACAAGATCCTGTTCATGAAGGGCGAGGAGAGTCACTCCGGCTCGCACGCGGCGCATGCCGCGCAATGGGCGATGACCGGCGGCGGCTCGCTGATCCGGATGGGATGCCATCCGCTGTCGGCGGTGCTTTATCTGAAGCAGG
>DATEJC010000498.1:0-3724 GCA_035278345.1 Bradyrhizobium sp.
GTGTGGAAGCCGCGCGCGCTCATGAAGGCGCCATAGGCCGGATAGAGCGACACGGTGCTGTAGCCGCAGCGGCGCAGCGCCATCGGCAGGCCGCGCTCGACCCGGCCCGAGGCGATGCGGGTGACGAAATAGGAAAAGCGGCCGAACGAGCGCGAGGACAGACCCGCCAGCACGTTGTATTCGGCAAGCCAGCTGGAGCCGCCGCTGCTCTCGGCGATGAACCTGCGCTCCTTGCCGTCGAAGGATTTGAAGTGACTCCCATAGCCCGCCGGCACCTTGACCCCGGACGCCTGGCGGATGTCCCAGCTGCTCTCGTCGTGGATGAGGATGATGTGCGGGCGGCGGCCGGCGACGTGGCAGGAATCCACCAGCGGTATCTTCAGCCGCTCGACAAGCGCGGCATCCGATTGCATGAAGCCGTAGCTGGTGAAGTCGGAAACCGCGGTCACACCTGACAGTGCGAACTTGGAGAAATACCCCTCGTCGTAGTAGCCGCGCCAGGATTCATCCGGCCAGATCACGGCGTAACCCGTCAGCGCGGCGGTACATGCCAGCACGCCGGCCGCGGCCGGCAGGCGGCGGATACGGAACGGATCGAGCCACCACAATGCGTACATCAGGGGCAGGATCACGATGGCCGCGAGCACCACGTTCAAGCGCAGGTTCGGGAAGATCGTGAACAGATACGCCGCGGTATCGCGGTCGATCAGCATCAGGTCGAGGAAGTTCGCCGTCATCTGCACGACGTCGTGCTTGAGCCGCGACAGCAGCACCAGCACCACGACCAGCGTCAGCGACAGCGCGCCCGACAGCGCCGGCCGGCGCAGCCAGGCGATGAAGGAGAAATTGAGAATGCCCCAAGCGAGCAGGAAGGCGGCGCGCGAGCCGAAATCGGACTCGGTGCGCAGCATGATGCCAAGCGCAGCCAGATGCGGCATCGCTACCGCAAGCAGGCGCCAATAGCCGATGGCGGCTAAGCCCCGTGCAATGACGGCGTTCGCGGAAGGACCGGAATCTGGCGCGGGCGCCATGGGTAAAAACGCAACACGACCCGGCGCAATGCCAAGGCCTTTTCTGGCGAAGGCCAGGAGGCAACCGCTGCGGCCGGGCCGGTTTTCGCGAGCGATGTCACAAAACCGTAGTGGAAACGTCATGAACAGGCAATGAACCCGCCCCTAGACGTTCGACTCGGTAAATTTCCGTGCTCAACTGTGGCCGGAGCGCCGCCGCGATGCCTGACGCGCGCGATGCCTGAGACGAAGCGGATCGTCCGGGGCCGTTGCCGGAGCCTTGTCGATCTCGGCCCGGAACCGGCGCTGCGCCTCCCGCGCCACCACCGCCAGCAGGGCGTCGCGGCTTTCAAAGCCGGAACGGCTCCCGGCGAGACCCCGGCGCGGCGCGCGGCCTCGCGAACGCTCAACCCTCGATCCCGCCCTCGTGCTGCGCATGGACAGCATGGCCGCCAAGGCCGCGCCCGTCCGGCGCAGGCGGGCTAATCAGGTCGCAGGCGGCAGCAGCCCGAGGCGTTTTGCGATGAGCCGGTCCATCGTTCGCTTCGGCAGCACGGCGGCCAGCAGATGGCGCATGGTGTCCGGCGCGATGTGGTAACGCACCTTCGGATTCGGCAGGGTCAGTGCGTCGTGAACGCGCTCGGCGATCTGCTCGGCCGGCAACGCGATGGACTCGAGCTGCTGCATGTAGGCGGCTGCCTTTTGCGCGGCAGGCAGATAGGGCGAATTCCGGTAGCGGGAGAGATCGGCAGCCTCCTGCCCCTTGCTCCAGATCGGCGTCTTCACCGGCCCGGGCGCGATGATGACGACGTCGATACCGAACAGCATCAATTCGCGGCGCAGGCTCTCGGAGAAACCCTCGACGGCGTGCTTGGAGGCGCAGTAGGCCGAGCTGAACGGATTGCCGTGCTTGCCGGCAACGGAGGAGATCATCACGATGCGGCCGGGCGGCCCCTTCAGCGACGGGTCGGCGCCGAGCAGCGGCGCAAAGGCCTGGGTCGCGATGATCGGGCCGATCACGTTGACATCCATCTGGCGGCGGAATTCATCCGCCGACAGCCCCAGCACAGGGCCGGTGACCGCGATGCCGGCATTGTTGACGAGGCCCGCGAGCCTTTCGCCGCCGAGCGCGGCGCGAACCTCGCGCGCGGCCGCCAGCACGGCGGGCTCGTCGGTGACGTCGAAGATCAGGGGCATGAAATTGGCGCCGAATTCAGCCTTAAGCCGATCGGCGTCGGCCTGCTTGCGCACGCTGCCGAACACGGCAAAGCCCTTGTCGAGCAGCAGCTTTGCGCTCGCCCAGCCGATGCCGGTGGACGCACCGGTGATAACGACGGATTTCATGCTGTTTCGCTCCCCTCTGCGCGCCTTTATCTCGGCATTGCAAGCCAAGGGCGCAAGTGGGGGGCCATACTCGGTTAAGGCTTTGTTGCATTGATTAAAGAATCACGCAGCGACGCAAGCGCGCGTTAAGCCTGCGTTTCTTTATGTAGTTGTACGGAGTTCCCGTCTTAACGCGGGCGTAAGGCTAGCCTTGCGATGGTCGGTGCAAAGAGGCCAAGAAAGGCTGCCAAGTGCATCAGCCCGCTTATTCCATCATCTCCGAACTCGAGGATGCCGTCTCCGGTGGCTCCTCGGCCAAGCGCATCTCGACACTGCGAAGGGTGACCGATCTCTTCCTGCACGACGGCGAGCGGCTCAACGACGAGCAGGTCAAGGTTTTCGACGACGTGCTCTGCTTCCTGATTGCGCGGGTCGAGACCCGGGCGCGGGCCGAGCTCGCCAAGCGCCTTGCGCCCGTCGATTACGCGCCCTTCGAGATCATCCAGCACCTCGCCTTCGACGACGAGATCGAGGTTGCCGGCGACGTGCTGACCAATTCCAGCCGGCTCGGCACCGAGACGCTGGTCAAGATCGCCAGCACCAAGGGCCAGGAACATCTGTTCGCGATCTCGGCGCGCGCCAACCTGCCGGAAGCCGTGACCGACGTGATCGTCGACCGCGGCGAGGGCAAGGTGATCCAGAGGCTCGCCAACAATGCCAGCGCCCGCTTCTCGGAAGCCGGCTATTCCGGCATGGTCGCGCATGCCGAGGGCAACGACGAACTGGTCGAGATCCTGGGCCTTCGAGTTGACCTGCCCGTCCAATTCCTGCGCGACCTGCTGCGCCGGGCCAAGGACACTGTGCGTGATCGGCTGCTCGCAATCGCGCCGGCCTCGGTTGCCGAGGAAATCCGCAAGGTTCTGGACGGGATCGCCAAGGAGCAGCCGGCCCCTGCCCGCGACTTCTCCATCGCCGAACAGCTGGTCAAGCTGATGAAGGAGCTGGGCGAGCTCGACGAGGCCGCGATCGTCAAATTCGTCGGCGGCGGCAAGTTCGACGAGGTCGCAGCTGCCCTCGCTGCGCTCAACGACGTTCCGACCGCGCTGATGGCGCGGGTCATGGAAGGCACGCGCGCCGACCTGCTGCTGATCCCCTGCAAATCCGCCAACCTCGACTGGATGGTGGTCGAGAGCATCCTGCGCCACCGGCCGGTCATCCCCCCTGTCGACGACAGGACGATCTGGCAGGCGCACCGCGACTACGGCCGGCTGTCGCAAGAGACCGCCCAGCGCACCGTGCGCTTCTGGCAGCTGCATAACCGGATCGAAAAGGTCGGCGAGCCCCCAAGAATCTAGTTCAGCTCTCAGCGCTTGGGTTCTCGCGCAACGCTT
>DATEJC010000499.1:0-8006 GCA_035278345.1 Bradyrhizobium sp.
GGATCGCCGCCGCGAAGGCGCGCTCATCCTTGATCACATGGTCGCTCGGCATGACGAGCAGCAGCGCGTCGGTCCTCGGCGCTTCGAGCGCGGCCATAGCGATCGCCGCTGCCGTGTTCCGGCCGACGGGTTCCAGGATCAGCCTGCCCGGCGGCGTGCCGACCTGGTCGAGGTCGTCCATGATACGTGCTGCGTGCTTGCCATTTCCAATGACGAAAGGCGGGAGGTCGCCACCGACCTCATGTGCCCTGAGAGCTGTCTGCTGAAAAAGGGTCTTGTCTCCCAACAGCCGATGAAATTGCTTGGGCATTGTCTGGGTCGACATCGGCCAGAGCCGTGTGCCGGCCCCGCCTGAAAGAATGACTGGTATGAACGACACCTTGGAGCCTCGTGCAAACATGTGCCCGTGCCGGCCCACCCCCTGCTTGCGGAGCGCCGCATCGCTCCGAATTGGCGGGCGAGTCTTCGCAAGGGCTTTGGGGCGGCATGCCCCGTCAGGATCGTATGATCGATGTCCTCTCGCTCAGAATTCCGGTGCGGCGCTCGGAGGATTGCCGATCGGGGCTAATGCAGTGAGGCGGGCCTGGATGTCAGGCCCGCCTCGGCCTTTAGTAGTCCATCGCCGGCATCGGCGCGGCCTTCTCCTCCTTCGGCAACTCTGCGACGAGCGCCTCGGTGGTAATGAGCAGCGATGCGACTGAAGCCGCATCCTGCAGTGCGGTCCGCACGACCTTGGCCGGGTCGATGACGCCGGACTTTACCAGATCCTCATACGCGCCGGTCGCGGCGTTGAAGCCCCAGTTGTAGTCCTCGCTCTCGAGCAGCTTTCCGACGATGAACGCGCCGTCCTCGCCAGCATTGTCGGCGATCTGACGCGCCGGCGCGCGAAGCGCGCGCCGCACGATGTCGATACCGGACTGCTGGTCGTCGTTGCCGACCTTCAAGCCATCGAGCGCCTTGAGGGCGCGGAGCAGCGCAATGCCGCCGCCAGGGAGGATTCCTTCCTCGACAGCAGCCCTGGTGGCATGGAGCGCATCGTCGACGCGGTCCTTCTTCTCCTTGACTTCGACCTCGGTCGCGCCGCCCACGCGGATAACCGCGACGCCGCCGGCGAGCTTGGCCACACGTTCCTGCAGCTTCTCGCGATCGTAGTCGCTGGTGGTGGTCTCGATCTGCGCGCGGATCTGGGCGACGCGGGCGTCGATGTCCGAGCGCGCGCCAGCGCCATCGACGACGGTCGTGTTGTCCTTGTCGATGATCACTTTCTTGGCGCGGCCGAGCATGCCGAGCGTGACGCTCTCGAGCTTGGTGCCGAGTTCTTCGCTGACGACGTTGCCCGCGGTGAGGATGGCGATATCCTCAAGCATCGCCTTGCGGCGATCGCCGAAGCCCGGTGCCTTGACCGCGGCGACCTTGAGGCCGCCGCGCAGCTTGTTGACGACGAGCGTGGCGAGCGCCTCGCCCTCGACGTCCTCGGCGATGATCAGCAGGGGCCGGCCTGACTGCACCACCTGTTCGAGCAGCGGAATGAGCGCCTGCAGGTTCGACAGCTTCTTCTCGTGGATGAGGATGTAGGGATCCTCAAGCTCGACCCTGAGCTTCTCGGCGTTGGTCACGAAATAAGGCGAGAGATAGCCGCGGTCGAACTGCATGCCCTCGACCGTCTCGAGTTCGGTCGCAAGGCTCTTGGCCTCCTCGACCGTGATGACACCTTCGTTGCCGACTTTCTCCATCGCTTCGGCGAGGATACGGCCGACTTCTTCGTCGCCATTCGCCGAAATCGTCGCGACCTGCGCGATCTCGCTGTTGGCGCTCACCTTCTTCGCGTGTGCCTCGAGATCCTGCACCACGGCATTGACGGCGATGTCGATGCCCCGCTTGACGTCCATCGGATTCATGCCGGCAGCGACCGCCTTCGAGCCTTCGCGCACGATCGCCTGCGCAAGCACGGTCGCTGTCGTCGTGCCGTCACCGGCCTTGTCGTTCTGCTTCGAGGCAACCTCGCGCAGCATCTGCGCGCCCATGTTCTCGAACTTGTCCTTGAGCTCGATTTCCTTGGCGACGGTGACGCCGTCCTTGGTGATGCGCGGAGCGCCGAACGACTTCTCGATGACCACGTTTCGCCCCTTGGGGCCCAGGGTCACCTTCACTGCGTTTGCAAGCGTATCCACGCCCCGCAGCATGCGATCACGCGCGTCGGACGCAAACTTCACTTCCTTGGCAGCCATAATCCTCAACTCCTTTCTGAAATTTCCTTCCTGATGTTTGAGTAAGAAGCGGGCCGGCTCAGGCCGCCTGCTTGAGCGCAGCGTGGGTCTCGACCACGCCGAGGATGTCGCTCTCCTTCATGATGAGGAGATCCTCGCCGTCGATCTTGACCTCGGTCCCCGACCATTTGCCGAATAGGACGCGGTCACCGGCCTGAACCGAGAGCTCGACCAGCCGGCCGGCATCGTCGCGCGCGCCCGGGCCGACGGCTACGACTTCGCCTTCCTGTGGCTTTTCCTTGGCGGTGTCGGGGATGATGATGCCGCCCGAGGTCTTCTCCTCGGCTTCAATGCGGCGGACGACCACACGGTCGTGCAAGGGGCGGAAATGCATGCATAACCTCCAGATGCAAAACATAGATGTGACAGCCTGTCGTTCACTAAAACGACAGGTTCCGCGGAACTAGGAAGGCTCTTTTTTTTGTTCAAGAGGGCAAGCAAAAGAATTTGGCACTCGGGGCATGTGAGTGCCAATGCCACCCTTCTCAGTGACTTAGAACGTCAAATTCCCTCTTGACGCGACTCACGGTCGCACCAAAATCTGGATCCGCGTGAGGCATCGCCCCGCGCATGAGAAAGGAGCGACACTAGGAAAGGAGGCACGGCCATGTCGCAGTCATTTTCCCGTTTTCTTCATCCCTTCGAAGTCTCGCGCCATCCAAATCTGGAGCCGGAAGTGAAGCGCGCCATTCTCGCATCCTGGGCATCTGATCGATCCGCGGTGCGGGACCAGCCAGCCATGAGGAAGCCGCCCGACGCCAAGCGCGCGGTCTCGATCGACGAAATCCTGGCGGCGATGCACGACCTCGACAATGATCCGGGTCCCGAGCAGTCGCTGCAATGACCGAGCCAGGCTTCATCGCACAGCTGCAGGGCTACGGCCTTACGACGGCGGAAATCCACTTCTACCGTCCTGATGCGCCCTCGCTCCTGCAGCTGTTCGTGTGGCAGGAATACGATCTCGCGCCCGATTTTCCGGTGCTGTTCGAGTTTCTCGACCATTGGCGGCGCGAGATCGAGGCCGCGCTCCATTCGGTCCGGATCGCGCATGACCGGCTTATCCGTCCCACCGAGTGGCGCGCGGTCAATGGCGTGATCTCGATCCAGTGAAAGGCGACCTGTTCAAGCGATCGCAATCCCGCAAGGACGACGTGCGGCTGCGGTTGCCCTTTGACGACATCATGGAATTTGCGATAGCGCTCCTGTCGATCAGCCCGCACGAACTCGAAGCGCTCGGCTGGAGCTTCGCCGATCGCAAGCGATTCCTGGATCACTTTCTGGCATCGGGCCGCGCCGCGCAGGGTGTGAAACTCGAGCATCTCGGTAAGATGCTGATCGAGATCGTCATTCCGAAAGCCGATCTCTCCCGTCTCCAGCAGTTCGCGGTTCGGGAACTGCCCAAGGCCGCAAGCAACGCCGCCGTGATCGACCGTGTGCTGGGCGCGCTCGACGAGGCCGCGCACCGCCAGGAGCGCGATAAGGCACGAGGCAGATGACGGAGCGGCATGGGAGCCGCTCCGCCATCAGATATTACGTACTATGGGAAGCTGCTGCCGCGGGCTTCCCCACCGCAGCTGCACCTTCGGCGGCGGCGCAATCACCTGACGTCGAAGAGATCACGTTGGGCTTCTGTTGGGGCCCATCGGATATGATCTGCACGGTGCGCGCGCAAAAGCCCTTGCCATTCGATGTGGCGAAATAGCTGTACCGGGTCGCGCCGGCCGGGACAGCCTGCGTGGAAGCCCAGTTCACCAGAGCCGCCTCGCTGTCGGGTAAAGAGTCGAGCGTGCGGACCTGCCGGAACATCACGTCCATCTGGCGGTCCATGTCTGCTGAAATGCGGTCGAGCATAGTGAAAGGCGCCCAGGTAGCATGCGACCACCGGGCCGCCACCTCGGGTATGCGCTGCTCTACGGTCACCTTCGGCGCGACGTCGCCCTGATATTCGACGCGGGCGACTAGGCCGTCCGGCAGGCTTACAGTCATTACCTTGTTGTGGAGATTGCCGGCCAGCGCGGTTCCCGCGACCGCGAGGACCGCGATGCCGGCAAACAAGGCTGAACGAACAAGCAGTTTCATCTGTCATCCTCCGTGATTTTGGGGTTACGGTTTTCGCGTTCGCGACCTCGGCTAGCTCGCGAGCCTGTATTGGCCGCAGCACAGCGGATGCGGACCCGTCCGCAAGCAGCAAATTACGGGCGGCGTATTTGCGACCGGGAGCGGCGCCGAACTCCTGCGACCCTTCGGTTCTTCACGGCAGGTGAACGGCACCCCCTGCCGTCGGCAGTAGCCTTCGGCCGATTGGCGGTCGGGAAACCTGAGCTCGATCGTTTCGAGTGGATCCCCGCCGCCAGTCCAACCCGTAAGTGCATCGGCCGACGGACCCCAACGAGGCTGGAAGCGAACACGCCACTTGCCACTCGCTACGCGGCTGCCCTGGTTCGTGGCGACAGGCAGGGGCTCGACGATCGCTCGCGCGTCCCTCGGGAGCGCCGAGCTCAGCGTAGGCCCGTTGTCATTCGCGGAAGGCCCGGGACCTGAGTCCCGGGCCGACCGATCATGCCGCCTTCCCATTGACGGGAATTCGGCGAACATTCTCGTTCGCCGCCTCCGTCCGGGGCAGGATCACCGTGAGCACGCCGTTCTTGAAAGTCGCGGTTACCTTGTCACGGTCGACGCCCTGCGGCAGGCCGATCCGCCGCTCGAAGCGACCGTAACTGCGCTCGGAGTAGCCGCGGTCTTTGTCCTCGACCTCGGCGCGCTTTTCGCCGCGCAAGGTGAGCACGCCTTCCTCGACGGTGAGCTCGACATCCTTTTCGGCGAGGCCGGGTAGCTCCGCTGTCACACGGATTTCCTTGTCGGTCTCGCCGAGCTCAACATGCGGCCAGGACAGGTTTCGCTCGAAACCGCCAAAGGCCGGCATACCGAAACCTCGCAGGACATCGTCGAACAACCTGTTCACGTCACGATGAAGCGAGAGCAACGGATGCGAACGGGATTCCCGTTCGTGCTCACGCTCAGCGCTCACTGGGACCGGAAGCCGGTTTTCCTGCCGGCTCCAGGGAATGAGATCACGAAATGCCATGATAGTCATCTCCTCTTCTGGCTGGATGGGGGCTTAACCTGCCGGCCGCCGCTTGCGGGGGGTACGGGGAGGTAGCGGCGCCGGCAGGCCGGTGGGCATGGATCAGGCAGGTTCGCTGACCTTCTCCTTCACCTCACCGATTTGCTTGGTCGCAGGCTCACCGCCGCCGATTTCGATGCGCCGCGGCTTCATCGCCTCGGGCACAACTCGCTTCAGCTCGATCGAAAGTAGCCCGTTTTCGAACCGGGCGTTCCCGGCTTCGACGAAGTCGGCAAGCTGGAAACGGCGTTCGAAGGCGCGGGCGGCGATGCCGCGGTGCAGATACTCGCCCTTACCGTCGTCCTCGGCACGCTTGCCGGTGACGGTGAGCAGGTTCTGCTGGGCTACCACCTCGATGTCCTCTGGCCGGAAGCCGGCGACCGCCACCGTAATCCGGTAGCTGTCCTCACCTTCTCTGAGGATGTCGAAGGGCGGATAGCCGTCCTCCTCGCGCGCGCCTGCCTCGAGCAGGTTGAAGAGGCGATCAAAGCCGACGGTCGAGCGCCGGTAAGGTGCAAAGTCGAAGTTCGTTCTCATTTCCAAATCCTCCAAATTGAGCAATTTGGGCATGAGATGCGCCGGAGAGAGCCGGCGCTCTCATGTGTCCCACCGGACCCGGTTGGCGTCCGGCAGAAAAAATCTAGGAAGCCGTTGAGGGCTTTCAAGAGGTTTTTCGCGCATTCCATTTTTCAATCGCGAGCGCAGTTGAAGGTCTTGAAATTGCTGGGAGCCGTACAAGATTCGGCCTGCGGACCGGGCCCCTCTGACGGAGGCTTTTCCAGCCTCCGTGATGTCGGACCGGCTCGAGTGCGCTCGGTGCTGGATCGCAGGCTTCATGCCAAGCCGCCGAGTGCCTCATTGATTTGGAAACAATGGAGTGAGGCATGAATAGATCATTTGACCCTGTTACATATTCGCCCCCTTCTTCTACGCGCGCCCAAGGTGCAGCCGTCTACGACGAGGGCCTTCGCCGGCACATGCTCGGCGTCTATCGCAACATGGCGCTGGGCCTTGGCATCACGGCGCTCATCGCGCTGCTGATCGCGAGCACGCCCGCGCTCTATCAGCCGATCTTCGGTACCCCGCTGAAATGGGTGGCGATCTTCGCGCCGCTGGCGTTTGTGCTGTTCTTCTCGTTTCGTGTCGAGCGGATGACGACGGCGCAGGCCCGCACGGCCTTCTATGCCTTCGCGGCGGTGATGGGCGTGTCGATGGCGAGCATCTTCCTCGTCTTCACTGGCACCAGCATCGCGCTGGCTTTTGCGAGCGCGGCGGCGGTCTTCGCGGCCATGAGTCTGTGGGGCTACACGACCAACGTCGATCTGTCGCGCTGGACGACCTTCCTGATGGTCGGCCTTCTTGGTGTCGTAATCGCTAGCTTCGTCAACCTGTTTGTCGGTTCCTCGACGCTCCAGCTCGTCTTCTCGATCGCCGGCGTACTGGTGTTCACCGGGCTTACCGCTTGGGACACGCAGCGGCTGAAAGGCGAATATCTGGCCTATGCGGGCAGCGAACGCGCCGACAAGCTGGCGGTGATGGGCGCGCTGTCGCTCTATCTGAACCTCGTCAACCTGTTCCAGCTGCTGCTGAGCCTGTTCGGTCAGCGCGAAGAATGACGGGAAGCAGCGGATGTCTACAATCATACAAAATTACACCTATCCCGGTGCGGGTAACGAAGCCCGCACCGGCGCTTCGCTGTTGAGCCGCAACTGGGCTTGGTTTGTCGTACGCGGCGGCCTCGCCCTAATCCTTGGCGCGGTGGCAATCTTCTTTCCGCTGAGCGCGCTGTTGGCTTTCACCATGGTGTTCGCCGCCTATGCCGGTGCCGACGGCCTGCTTTCGACGATCGCGGGCGTGCGCGGGGTGACGCGCAAGGAGGAGCGCTGGTGGGCGCTCGTTTCGCGCGGCATCATCGGTATCGCGGTGGCGGTGCTGTTCATGCTGATGCCGTTTGTGGCGACGGTCAGCTATGCATTGGTGACACTCGGCATTCTCAGCGCCTGGGCCATTATAGTCGGCGCGTTGGAACTGGTCGCGGCGATCCGGCTGCGCAAGGACATCGAAGCCGAGTGGCTCCTCGCCCTTTCGGGCATACTTTCGATCTTGCTGGGCTTTGCCATTCCAGTGGCGCTGGTCGTCACGCCCCTAGCCACCATTCTGTCGGTTGCTTGGATGATCGCGGGCTATGCGGTCATTGCGGGTATCGTTCTAATCGGCCTGGGCCTGCGATTGCGCCGCCATGGGAAGAAATCGGGACCGGGAGCGGAGCGCCTGTGAACCCGCATGGACCGCGTCTACGCCTGCCGCGCAGCTGGCTGGCCTTGTTGGCGGCGACCGGACTCGCCTCCGGTCTGGCCGGCGGGGCTGCCGTGGCCTGGCTCGAGGGCGGGAATGAAAAAGCGGCGGTGGCAGCCAGTTCGCCGATTTCGACCGATGCGGTCCCGCTGAACAGACTGACGGTTGCGCCGCTGGTCGAGCGTGTCGCGCCCGCCGTGGTCAATGTCGCGGTGCTGCAGGCCTCGCCCTACGCGCAGAACCCGCTGCTTCGCGATCCCTATTATCGCTTCTTCCTCGGTGTGCCCGACGAGGCACTCGAGCCCCGGATTTCGGCGGGT
>DATEJC010000500.1:0-8994 GCA_035278345.1 Bradyrhizobium sp.
GACATGCAAACGCCGTGCAGGGAGATCGGATAGTCGCTGCGGATCCGTTCGAGCGCGCTATGCGGTGGTCCACCGGCGCCCATGTAGTTCTCGGCATGCACTTCGAAGAAGCCGCGCCGCGAGCCCTCTGCGACGATCGCAGGGAGGTGCTCGTGCTTGAAGCTTGTCCCGGCATCACCGCCGATTGTGAGGGGATAGCGGAGGGGAATGGCGGCAGTCGCCGGAGGTTTTATCGCCGCGTTCATATCGTTCCTCCGCTTCCTGCTTCTTCTCTTGTCGTCTTCTCAGACCGGCTTCAGCGAACCCTTCTTGCCGTTCGGCAGCTCTATGCTGGTGCAGGTGCCGCCCCGGACGAATTTCCAAGCGTTACCCTGGAAGTCGACGGTCGAAGTGCCTTGGCAGGTTGTGCCCGGTCCTGCCGCGCAGTCGTTTTGGCCCTTCAGCGCGACGCCAAAGCACTTCTCTTTCTTGGCAGCCATTGCCGCATCTCCTTCGGCCTTGGTGAGCGGGCCAGCGACGGCCAGCGTTGCAAGCGCAGTGGAGACGGCGCCCGCGAGAGCGAGCGAAGTGATGGTAACCTTGGCAGACATGAGATTCTCCTCTCGAGTTTGTTTCGCTCAATGAGCGATAAGCGCATCCTCCGTTCGTCCCGGCGCGGCCGACGTTACCGGATAAGCCGCTCACAAGACCGTGAGCCTGCTGGTTGGGGCACACAAAGCCGCGCTTGGGGGCGGATCAGCGAGAGAGCAATAAATCCAATGCCTTGCCTCAATAGGCAGTGGTCAGCCCTGGAGGTCGAATGGGCAGCCGAATGCTGACTCGCGCTATTTGTAATAATAGGCGACGTCGTCGGCGGCCTGTTGGTAGGTGTCTTCGCGGAAACCCGGATAGTCCTGCCGCGCGTGCCACGGCGAATTTCACGGCTGTGACGATCGCCTGCCCGATCGCGACGTCGTCCTCGCGTGGATGCGCGCGCTTCACTTGCGTGAAGGCCGGGCCATCCTGGGCGTGGTCGCGATCCCAGCGGTATTTGACGGCCATTTGTTCGGGCGTCAGCGTCCGGCTGATGCGGACCTCCTCGGCGGTGGGCCGCCCCTCGAGCGTGTCCAGCCGACAGCGCCGCCGCTATAGCGCATAGGCCGCGTCCAGCAGCGGCAGCGGTGCCGCGTCAGCAATGATGTCGGCAACCTCAGTCTCTTCCTCGATCATGGCCGATTGGACGATTCCGCCGCGGATTCGGTTCGATGACGCGCGGTCCGGGAACAAGGCTGCTTACTGCGTCATTGACCCGACAAAGTCGACGCGAGGACAGCTATGATCCGAAAGCTCAAATCCGGCGAATATCGCCTCTATTCCCGCAAGGTGAACCCGAAGACGGGCCGGCGGCGCAACCTCGGAACGTTCCGGACGCGCACCGCGGCGGAAAAGCACGAGCGCGAGGTCCAGTACTTCAAGCGACATTAAGGCCTGTTGTCGCAGCTTCCCCGCTAGTGCTATGCGGGGCCGCAAATCGGCAGGTTTTCGCAGGTAATTTCGTTGCTGGACGGACTTTACAAGGTTGAGTACGGCGTCAACGACGAGTTCGGGCGCAGCATCATGTGCATGCATGAGGGCAAGCTGCTGGGCGGCAACTCCGCCTTTGCGCATCTCGGCACTTATTATCGTGATGGCGACGAGATCGTCGGTGAGATCATCACCGAGCGTCACAACGACGACCCCCATTACAAGCCATTGATGGGAACAGACGTTGCTGTCATCAGGGTCCGGGGAAAGGAGGACAGCAGCGGGATTCGCTTCGAGGGCAGCGCCGCGCCGCGGCCGGGCGCGCTGTTCTGGGCCGACCTCACAAAGCTCGATGAAGAGGCGCTGCCGCGGGTCGGCGAGGTCGGGCCTGGCGGCATCGTCAACGGGCTCTATTCCGTTCACATCCGTACGCTCGATGGTGTGGCAGGCGGCTTGTCGGGTGTCATGCTGCTGATGGACGGCCGCATTCTCGGCGGCGATGCATTCTTTTACTACCTCGGCTCCTACAGTTCGGCTGATGGCCGCTGGAAGGGCGAAATCCTCAGCCAGGAGCACACACCGGCCGTCGGCGAAATTCCCGTGTTCGGCGGCCACGAAGTCGGCATCGGGTTTTCCGGCGCCTGTCGCGAGGACGGCGCAGAGCTGGAAGCCATAGCGTTGGTCGGCAAGCGCAGTCTCCGCCTGACGGCCGCGTTGAAGCTGATGCGGCGCGCGTAGGTGGTCTTTTGTCGGAGCATGATCTCCGCGCAAACGTTTGGCGTTTGTCGCAGGGAAAAACCGGTTCCCACTTTGCGCTAGCGCCGCCCTTCGGGTCGGGATCATGCTCTAGCACGTGTACTTATGATTTCGTCACGTCCGTTTAGCCTACACTCGCAAAGCGGACGTTGAACCTGACATGGACGTATGTCGGCCTTGGGCCACATGCGGACGTTCCCAGGTTGGGCGCGGCGCTGTACTGATCAGGGCGCTGCGTCACTTCGCTTAACGATACCTCGTTCGACGAAGTCTGCCGCATCCTCCGCGGACATGTTCTGACCGTAGAGCCTCCGCACCGCCGGGCTTAACCGCTCGTCAAAGATGGCGACCAGCACGTTGTCGCCGGTGACCTCCTGCTGGCCCATCTGTTCGGCGTGCGTCTCAGCGCGCTGGATCACGCGCAGAAACGCCGCCGTCGGACGAGATGCGCCCACGGATGTGCCGGTTTCGACAACGATAGATCGCAAATCATTGTCAATGTAGTCGGTCAGGTCTTTCTTGAGTGCCGAAAGATCGACACAGCAGGCCTGCATGGCCTTTGACGCATTCGGATCATCTATCAGCGCGAACAGCAGATGCTCACATGTCGTGTACCGGTGCTTTCGCGCGTCACCATGAGCGAGAGCGCGTTGTAAGGTGCGTTCCAGTTCGCTAGAGAGACGGGGCAGTCGGGGCTTAATTCCTGCATCGATTGTGGCGGGTGCCGTTGCCGCTTCGGTGCGGGGCGTGCTGACCCCGCCACGAATTGTGGAAGCAAGCGTGTTCCAGTCCACAACACCAAATGCCTTCGCAATCAGTTCAAGGCTTTGGCTATTGGTGATCTTCAGGCCATGATCAGCGAGGAAGACCCGCGCCGTGTGTGCCATGGCCTTTGCGTTGCGATAGTCGCGCATGATCTTTCATCCTTTGCTTGAACGAATCCGAGGTGCCAGGCGCTTGCGTTGCTGACCCGTTCGTTCGGGCAAAGGGTTTTGAAAGATCGATGATACGTTCACCATCCTCATTGAGGCGCAAGCGGCAGGTCGTATCTACCCTGAAACAGAATGATCCTGATGCAAATAGCTGTCAACTGCCCTGACGAGATGGATCAAGTCCGCGTTGGGTCAACAGCGGAAATCCTCAGAGCGGACATAAAGCGTCTGCTTTACCGCCGAAAGGGCGTATCGGGATTATGAGTACGCGCCCTAGTCCTTGATCAGCACGACGCCGGCAATCACCAACGCGACGCCGAGCAGTCGCGACACCGAGATGGGCTGCGTCGAGAGCCCGAACGCGCCGAAATGGTCCATGACCACGGCCGCAAGCATTTGTCCGGCAACGACCAGCGCCAGCAGCGTCGCCGCGCCTAGCGACGGCAGCAGCAGGATCACCAGCAGGATGAAGACGCCGCCCAGAATGCCGCCGCTCCAAGCCCACCATGGCGTTGCCGTCACAAGTTTCCATGATGGCAACTGTTCGCGCATCGCGATCAACACAACGATCATGGTCAGGAGGCCGCCGAGATAACTGACGAACCCGGCCCATGTCGGCGAGCTCAGGGAGGCGCGCAGGCTGCCGTTGAGGACCTGCTGAACCGCGACGCTGATGCCGGCGCCCAGCGCCGCCAGATAAAGAGCAATGGTTTGCACGGGGAATCTCCGCCGAAATATCGGAGCCAGTATTATCCGCCAATCTGCCTTGGCAAGCGCGGGCAGGGAATGCGTTTCCCGCAGGCTCGCGGGCTTCCAATGCCGCGCTGCATGGAATAAGAGGCCGCAAGAGCTTCGGTTCTGATTGATCAGAACCGAAGCTCTAGATTCTTGATTTGACGCGTTTTCTTCACGCGAACCGGCGTCCACTTCGCTTGAAAACGCTCTAACCCGCACTTTCCCGTTAGGCAAATGATCCGTCTCGACAACGTCTCCAAGCAGGTCGGCCACCAGATCCTGTTCATCGAAGCCTCCGCCGCGCTCCAGAGGGGCGAGAAAATCGGCCTCGTCGGCCCCAACGGCGCTGGCAAGACCACGCTGTTTCGCATGATCGCAGGCGAAGAGCAGCCCGATGAAGGCCAGGTCTCGACCGATCGCGGTATCTCCATCGGCTATTTCAGCCAGGACGTCGGCGAGATGTCCGGCCGCAGCGCGGTGGCCGAGGTGATGGATGGCGCCGGCCCCGTCAGCGTCGTCGCCGGCGAATTGAAGCTCCTGGAAGCTGCGATGGCCGATCCCGAGCAGGAAGCGGAAATGGAGGACATCATCGCCCGCTACGGCGAGGTGCAGGCGCGCTTCGAGGAGCTGGACGGCTATGCGCTGGAGGGCCGTGCGCGCGAGGCGCTGGCCGGCCTCGGCTTCAGCCAGGAGATGATGGACGGCGACGTCGGCAAACTCTCCGGCGGCTGGAAGATGCGCGTCGCGCTGGCGCGCATCCTTCTGATGCGCCCCGACGTGATGCTGCTGGACGAGCCGAGCAACCATCTCGACCTCGAAAGCCTGATCTGGCTGGAGCAGTTCCTGAAGGGCTACGAGGGCGCGCTGCTGATGACCTCGCACGACCGCGAGTTCATGAACCGCATCGCCAACAAGATCGTCGAGATCGACGGCGGATCGCTGACGACCTATTCCGGCAACTACGAATTCTACGGGCAGCAGCGTGCGCTCGCCGACAAGCAGCAGCAGGCGCAGTTCGAGCGCCAGCAGGCGATGCTGGCCAAGGAGATGAAATTCATCGAGCGCTTCAAGGCACGCGCCTCACATGCGGCGCAGGTGCAGAGCCGGGTCAAGAAGCTCGAGAAGATCGAGCGGGTCGAGCCGCCGAAGCGGCGTCAGACGATCGCGTTCGAATTCCAGCCGGCGCCGCGGTCGGGCGAGGACGTCGCGAGCCTGAAGAACGTTCACAAGGGCTATGGCAGCCGCCGTATCTATGAAGGCCTCGACTTCATGATCCGCCGCCGGGAGCGCTGGTGCGTGATGGGCGTCAACGGCGCCGGTAAGTCGACGCTGCTGAAACTCGTTGCCGGCTCGACCGAGCCAGATGACGGCACGGTCGCAATCGGCGGCAGCGTCAAGATGGGCTATTTCGCCCAGCACGCGATGGATTTGCTCGACGGCGAGCGTACCGTGTTTCAGTCGCTGGAGGATTCCTTCCCGCAAGCGGGGCAAGGCAGCCTGCGCGCGCTCGCCGGCTGCTTCGGCTTCTCTGGCGACGACGTCGAGAAGAAATGCCGGGTGCTGTCGGGCGGCGAAAAGGCGCGCCTCGTGATGGCCAAAATGCTGTTCGATCCTCCGAACTTCCTGGTGCTGGACGAGCCGACCAACCACCTGGACATGGCGACCAAGGAGATGCTGATCAACGCGCTCGCCGAGTTCGAGGGCACCATGCTGTTCGTCTCGCACGACCGGCACTTCCTCGCCGCGCTCTCCAACCGCGTGCTGGAGCTGACGCCCGAGGGCATCCATCAATATGGCGGCGGCTATACCGAATATGTCGCCCGCACCGGACAGGAAGCGCCAGGCTTGCGGAGCTGAGCGGCTTCATTGAAGTCTTCCGACTGCTGTGCACGAGATGGTGCGGTCGCGGTACCGAAACGCAACAGGCGACGACAATGAGATCTCAGAAGTAGAGTTGTAATGAGGGAACCAACCGGACTCAGGTTAGATTCGATTCGGTTGGAACTTGGCAGGGGCGCTCCAATGCCATACTTCAATTTTGATCTCGTCATCGGCGCGGAGTTCAAGAGCCAAGGCGGCATGATCCTCGAAAGCACAGAAAATGCGATCGATAAGGCCGACAGCCTCGCGAGCGAGCTTTGCATCGTTTGTCCCGAGCTGTGTTCGAAGGGATGTGTGGTGCGTGTTACCGACGGAAACAATGGCGAGCTCTACCGCACTCCGCTCGAGCTTATGGGCCGCGGATGAAATCGTCTGGTCTCCCTTGATGCGCGCGGTATCAACACATCCATCCGGCATGTCGGCAAGTGGCCAATGGAGCGATTCCAATGGCTGATGACACCGTTGCTTCCGTTATCGCGCTACATCAACCAAAAAGGGCCAGAACCCGCACTGAGCGGCCACGGGCGAACAGAGCACGCAAACGGCAAAAGGCGAAGATCGCAAATTCCCAATCTTCCGAATTGCTGATCCCGGCAGAGTTTTCGTCGCGGGACTCGGCGTTGGCGGAATCCTCCCCGACGCCACCCTCATCGGACCTTATGTCAAGGGGGCGGCCAGTCTCCTCCCTCGTCTTGGCGGGGGCGGCGTTCACACTCGCCGCAGTCGGGGTAAGCACGAATGGTTGGTTTGCCCGATCGCTCGGATCAAGCGACATCGCCGGATGGTTGTTCTTGGCCATTGGCGTGGCCGCCGATCTTGCCGCACTCGTTACACCAATATGTGCTGCCAGGCTTTGGCACATCGGCCGACGCGCCGCGTCTTTTGCGGGATGGACCGTTTGGGCGATGACCTTTGTCTTTGCGGTCATCGCGGGGATCGGCTTTGCGTCAGTCAACATTGCCGATGTTACCGCCGCGCGGGCGTTGCGCGTAACGCCTGCGATGACAGCGGCCCAGTCTGCATTGAGCGACGCAATGTCGGCGCGTGATCGGGAATGCGGGAACGGTGTTGGTAAGTTTTGTCGCGAGCGTGAAGCGGCGGTCGCCGAACGTCGCCAGATTCTGGATGCCGCCATGGTGCCGGTCCGACAGACGGCAGACCCTCAAATGGATGCGGCTATCAAGGTCGTCGCGTGGCTTAGTTTTGGAATGCTGCGGCCATCGGGCGACGACTTTGCGATGCTTCGTCTTGTCTTGCTGGCCTTGCTGCCCCAGATAGGCGGAATCCTTTTGATGGTCAGCCGATCAGCGATGCGGCCTATCGCAAGCCGATCAATCCCGCAATCCTGACTCACCTCGTCCGCTGGCCAGCTCGAAGCGCTAGGAGGAGAGCCCATAGTAGTGCCGATCGGAGTCGAGGTGCTGTTGGGCTGTAAAGCCGCAAAAATCTCTGGCGTAAATGCTGTCCTGCAACTCCGCGAGCAGCGCCTTCGCCTCAGAGACGCTACTCTCGCGGAGGAAGGCTTTAAGAGCTTCAAGCTCCACAAACATGGTGGTGTAAGGTCTAACGAACCTGCGGCGCGGTCAACAGGCAGACACACGATTCCCTACCTCTAGGAAGCGAACACCCATGAAGCAGATCAGGATCGGCGACGTCACCATCGATGCCGTTATCGAGCGGGAAGGGCCGTGGCGGCGGCCGCAGGATTTCTTCCCGGCCTATGATGACGCCGTCTTCAAGCATCACCTGAAGACGATGGAGCCGGAGGTATTCGACGCCGCCAGCGGCCTGATGCTGATCACCTACCAGACTTTTGTGGTTCGCACGCCTCGCCACACCATCCTGGTCGACACCTGCACCGGCGAAAACAAGGACCATCCGCCGCCGTTCGATTTCCCCGGCAAGGAACGCTGGCGCAATGAGCTGTTCGCGCTCGGCCTCAGCTTTGAGCAGATCGACTACGTCTTCTGCACCCACCTGCATATCGATCATACCGGCTGGAATACGACGCTACGCGACGGGCGCTGGGTGCCGACCTTTCCGAACGCGAGGTACATCTTCCACAAGCGCGAATATGCGGCGTGGGAACAGGAGTATGCCAAGGGCAAGAATCCGCCCGGCAAGGTATTCTCCGACAATTGCCGGCCGATCGTCGAGGCAGGGCAGGCGGTCCTGGTCGACGACGACTACGCGCTCGACGATCTCATCACGCTATCGCCGACGCCGGGTCATTCGCCCTGTCATTGCTGTGTGAATATCTTCTCGCGCGGCCAGCGCGCGGTGGTGGCGGGCGATCTGATGCACCACGTCATCCAGTGCCGCGAGCCGGACTGGTCGGCGCGGCCGGACTGGGATCCCAGGCAATCGGCGGTCTCGCGGCGAAAATTCTTTGCCGAGGTCGCCGACACCGGCACGCTGATCCTGCCGGTGCATTTTCCCCGGCCGACCGTCGGCCTTCTGAAGGCCGACGGCGACCGGTTCGATTATCGCTTCAAGCGCTAAAGCGCGATGAGATCAGGATGGATCATCATCGCGCTTTAGCTTTTGTTTGAACATAATATTTTCGGAAAACCGCTTCACGCTTTTCCGGATCATGCTCTGATCAGGTGCCGCTCTCGCACTTCTTCATGAAGGAGGTCTTGGCCGCGCCGGCCAGTTTCTTGCCGTCGGAGCCGACCGCCTTGGCTGCGCACGATTCGGCCATGCATTTCTTCATGAACGAGGTCTTGGCGGCGCCCGACAGCGCCTTGCCGTCCTTGCCGACGGCCTTGGTCTCACAAGATGCGTCCTGCGCCATCGCGGCTGAGCCGAGGGCGAAGGTGGCGACGATTGCAGCAACAAAGATCCGCTTCATGGGGATTCTCCCTAAAACAAGCCGTTAGCGCGCTGGATATCGGAATTTCTGGCAGCTCGAGCCGTCCACCCCGGCGCACTCGGCCGTCTTAGCCGTTTGCCTATGAACGGCAGATGACTGTTCCGCGGGGGGGAACCGGCCGGCTGCCCCCGGCTGTTAACCAGGCCGCCGCAACGGGGGTGCAACCCTTGTCGGTCTCGAATATGCCTCAGTCTCGCACGAATAATGCCGAGGAAATTCCACGAATCCCTCGCGCAATGGGCACTGCCTGGGATTCGGGACCGGGGACCACATGGGTCAAGTCAGGATGAGGGCCGACCGGCACTGGTCAGA
>DATEJC010000501.1:0-3624 GCA_035278345.1 Bradyrhizobium sp.
CACGGCGGTGTCGCCGAAGAAGTAGAAGTCCGAGGTCAGCGACGAGCTTTCCCACGGGATCTGCTTGCCAGCGGTCGAGCCGGCCACATTGAGGCGAACGCGCTTGAACAACTGCTCGATCGGCAGGTTCGGTTGGCCCGCAAGTTCCAGGAATGCCTTGGTGTAGGGGCTGTGGTCGCCGGAGCCGTCGAGGGCTTCGGTGCCGGGCGCCGTTGAGTAACCGACGATCGAGCCATTGGGCGCGTCGACGATGGCAAGGCCACGGCCTGCATCGTTGACGCCGGGGAACGGATTGTTGCGGCAGGCGTCGAGCAGGACGATGCGCATCCGGCTCGGGATCGATTCCAGCGTCGCCATCAGGTCGACCAGGCGGAGCGAGTTGCTCGTCAGGTCGTTCGGTGTGGAGACGTTGGCGTCGACCGGGACCAGATAGTTCTCGCCTGCGAGCTGCACGCCGTGGCCGGCGTAATAGACCATCGCCACCGAGTTGGGACCGCGCGCGGCGACCTTGGACGAAAAATCCTGCACGACGCGGATCATGTCGTTCTGCGTCAGGTCGATCGCCGAGGTGACCTCGAAGCCGGCCTTGTTCAGGAATTGCGCCATCGCCTGCGCGTCATTGTCGGGGTTGGCAAGCTCCGGCGCGTTCTTGTAGTGGGCGTTGCCGATCACAAGCGCGACGCGCTGCTCGGGCCCGCGCAGCAGCGATGCCGACGTGCCTTCGGGAGCGGTTTGGGCAAGAGAACCGGTCACGGAGAAGCCCAACAGGCTTCCCAGGAGGCCGGCATACATTAGCAGTGACTTCAAACGGGACATGTCGTCCTCCTCAATCAGAATCTCGATGCGAGATTGGTTGCGGCGACGCTACGTCCGGGTTCACGTGAAGTGCGTGAGCTGCGTCACGCAGGACCTGGCTTGGAAATGAACGCGAGATAAACGCGGGAAGTACAGTTAATTGCAGGAGAAATTGATTATGAGAAAAACGCGATCTTTTCGGCCTGACTCATGCGGCGAATGGGCGCGAGTGGGTCGTTGGCGGGCTGGGTTGGCTTTTTCAGAAGGCCGCTGGCGAGCACGGCCGCGCCGATCGAGGCTTCGGCTTCACCAATTTGTGTAGGCGCAGGCGCCGCCGCTACGGCGGCGGGAGCTTCCGGCTGAACCGGCGGCGCGACAGGTGCGGCAATCTGCTCCACATCAGGGACGATGGCTTCGGCCGCCGCGGGCGTGGGTGCTGCGAGATCAGGCTCGGCGGTGGCCGTTTCCGCAACCAGCATGTCGAAGTCATCTTCGATCGGCTGCGGCGCCGACATCTCGGCCGCGATCAGATCGAGCATGGCTTCGTCATGGGCATCGGCCGCGGCTTCGTCGACGGCCTCGATTGCCCCGATGACATCGGCGATGGGCGCGGCTGCTTCCCGGACAGGTTCAGCAGCGGCCGCGGAGGTGGCTAGCGGAGCCTCGGCGGAGGGCGCCTCCGCAACTTCCGCAACGGGCGCTTCCGCCGCGCGCTTGACGGTGACAGCTATCTCCGCCTCGGGCTGTGCAGCTTCCTCTGGTGGCGCCGGGAAGCGCACGACATTGGCATCGGCGGCATCCTCGGCCGCACGCCGCGCCTCTACGGGCGCCTCATCGCCGGGTGAATATTCGTCGATCCGCGCCTCGATCGCGGCAAAGGCCTGATCGACCGCGGCGCGCGCCTCGCCTATGGAAATGTGTCCGGCGCTGCCTTCGATGGCAGCCACCTGGGAATCCAGGATGTCGCAAATCCGACCGTCGGCGCCCGTCTCGCGCCAGCGCCAGGATATCTCACGGATGATCCGCACGCCCTTGGCGATCGGGGCGAGGCGCTCGTCCAAGGCGAGCCCGTCGAGCCCGGCATTGGCGGCGGCCTGCGCCTCCATGACGGCCTCGCGGATCGCGGCCAGCGCCTCGGTCAGGTCGGCTTCGGCGGCGGCCTCTTTCTGCGCGACGAGGCTCTGCTCGATGCGCGCAACCGCGTCGAGCACGAGGCGGGTATCGGCATTGCGGTTGCGCTTGGCGTATTCGCCGAGAAACCAGCGGCCGCGCGAGGTCTCCATGAAGGCGGCATGGATCGCGACATAGTCCTCCTCGCTCGGCTGCGCGGCGCGCGCCGAAATCGGAGAGAGGGCAAAGACTTCGTCAGCCATGTTAAACTCGGCGCGCAAATCACTGCGCGGTTTGCCATATAACGAACAACATGAACGCACGCGAATCGCAACCGACTTGATGCCCAGCCAAGCACAAATCCCCACCGCGGCGCACGCTGATTCGCGGCGATTCGCGGTGGGGCTGGCGGCGTTCTACGCCTCACTGTTTGGCCTCGTGGGAACACATCTGCCGTTCTTTCCGGTGTGGCTGAAGGCGGTCGGCATCGACGCCGCCTGGATCGGTATTATTACGGCGCTGCCGTCGATCTCGCGTTTCACCGCGCTGCCCTTCGTCACCAGCCTGGCCGAGCGGCGGAAGGCGGTGCGTCAGGCCATCATGATCACGGCTCTTGCGACCGCCATTGGCCTCGTCGTGATCGGCACGCAGCATCAGGCGCCGGTCCTGTTCGTGATCTATGCCGCGACCTGCTGCGTGTGGACGCCGATGACGCCGCTGACCGACGCCTATGCCCTGCGCGGGGTGCGACGCTACGGTCTCGATTACGGGCCGCTGCGGCTGTGGGGCTCGGCGGCCTTTGTGGCCGGCGCGCTGGCCTGCGGGCTGCTGGTCGATGTGATTGCCGCAAAGCATCTGATCTGGGTGATTGCCGCCATTGCGGTGCTGAGCGCGCTGGTCAGCCTCGGCCTGAAGCCGCTCGACGCGCCGAAGGCGGCGGCGACGGATGTGCATGGCGACAGCCGGCTGCTGCACGATGCGGGCTTTCTTGCGATCATCGCCAGCTCGGCGCTGGTGCAGGGCAGCCACGCCGCCTACTACACCTTTGCCTCCATCACCTGGCAGCAGGCGGGCTATGGCGGGCTCACCATCGCGGGCCTCTGGGTGCTCGGCGTGATCGCGGAGATCGTGGTGTTTGCGCTGTCGCCGCGCTTCAGGCTGCCATTCGCGCTGCTGGTCATCATCGCAGCGCTGAGCGCTTGCCTGCGCTGGGTGATCACGGCGCAGTCGCCGCCGATCGCAGTCCTTGCCGTGGTGCAGCTCGCGCATGGCCTCAGCTTCGGCCTCACGCAAGTCGGCACCATGGGCCTCCTCGCGCAGCGCGTGCCCGGCCATGTGATGGCGCGCGGGCAGGGCTATCTCGTCGCCTGTTCCGGTATCGTCACCAGCTCGGCGTCAATCGCCTCGGGCGCGATCTATTCGCAGTTCGGCGAGCGCGTCTATTACCTGATGGCGGCGATGGCGCTTGCCGCGGCGCTCATCATGTGGCTGTCGCGCCATCGCCTGGCGCCTCACCCCCAATGACGCGGCGCCCAAGGGGCGCGGCTGGCGTTCAATTCGCACCGACAGGTTTGTGAGCGGGCCGGAAGTCATTTTAAAGTCTGGCGATTCTGAACCGCGCGCTGGCTGGTCCTGACCCAGAATGGCTGGTACATGACGGTTTCGAGAACGAGGGGCGGTATGCCGCTGACCCCGCGGGGAACCCGCAGGGCTTCGGCG
>DATEJC010000502.1:0-2796 GCA_035278345.1 Bradyrhizobium sp.
CGTCATCGCTTCACCGGCCGATCAAAAGCCGGTCGGCAAGCCAGGTCGGCAGGCCGTTGGCGCGGATGCGATCCGCCGCCGCCGCAATGTCGTACGGCGCGCGGCACCAGGTGATCTCGTATTTGTCGGTATCGAACATCACGAAGGAGGCGGCGGGATTGCCGTCGCGCGGCTGGCCGACGGAGCCGAGCACGGCGAGCCATTGCCGCCCGCGAAGCAGTTGCACGGGAACGCCGGTGACGGGCACAAAACTCGTCATCTTGGCAGTCGCCGACATCGAATAGAGCGCCGGCCGGTGGATATGGCCGCAGAAGGTGACGTGCGCCGAGGTCGCGATCATGCTGCGCCCGGCGTCGGCCGCGTCGCGCACATAGTGCCAGCGCTGCGGGTTGGACGCTTCCGAATGGACATAGAGGCGCGTCTCCTCCGCCACCGTGTACGGCAGGCCGGACAGGAACTGGCGCTGCGGCGCGCTCAAGCGGCCACGCGTCCATTCGATCGCGGCCTGCGCTTCGGCGTTCATGCTTTCGGCTGATGTAGCGATCGCATGGTCGTGATTGCCAAGCACGACCGGCGTGCCCTCCGCGGCAAGCTCCATTACGGTGTCGACCGCCCATTCCGGGTCGGCGCCGTAACCGACGATATCGCCGAGACACACGAAGCGCTCGGCGCCCTTGCTGCGCGCAGCCTCCAGGCATGCGGCAAAAGCCTGCCGGTTGGCGTGTATGTCGGCAAAGATAGCCAGCCGCACTATTTCCTCCGCAAGGACACTATCGATCCGGCCTCACCCGGACCCTGATGGATATCAAACATTTGCGGAAAGTGCAGTGAGCGGCGCGACCCTAGCCTCCACGGCGGGCAGCATTGGCAGGTTTTGCCGAAAACCCTAGCGCTTGCGCGGGGCCTCCAGGCCCCTGAGCAAAAGCCCCAGCAAGGCATCGATCCGCCCGGCCTTCGCCGGATCCTTCCATTCGTCGGAATGGGCGGGATGGTGATAGCGGGTGGTGGCGTCGAACACCGCGCGCGCGGCCACCTTGGCATCGGTGACCTGGAAGGCGCCCTGCTTCACGCCGTCGGAAATGATGTGCGCGACCTGATCGACCAGGCGCTCCTTGTGCGCCCTCACTGCCTCGCAGGCTTCCTGCGCCAGCGAGAGGTAGGTCGCGAACATCTCGGGATCCTCGCAGACCTTCTTGTATTTGATGTCGATCATCGTGCGCAGCCATTTGTCGAGCCGCGCCGGCGCGGGGCCGGTGGTCTCGGCGATCTTCTGCAGCGGCGCATTGGCGCGATCGAGCCAGCGCTTCGCCACGGCCTGGCGCAGCGAAGCCTTGCTCGGAAAATGGCGATAGACGCTGCCGTGGCTCACATCGAGCGCACGGGCAACGTCCACCACAGTGGCCTTGGCCAGGCCATAGCGGCGCAAGACTTCCTCGGTAGCTTCGAGAATCCGCTCCGGGGTCAAAACGACGACTTCGTTCATGGACGTTCCCTTGGCGTCTCGTTGGACACTGGCTTAGCGGGCGAACTTCGCTGCTTCGGCCTCAAGATGGCGGGCAACCAGCCGGTTCACCCAGCCCTGGAATCGCGCAGCCATATACACAATCTCTGTTGTCATGGTCATAAGTCCTTGAGTTTTCGGGGTTGCCGTCCGTTCGGCCGGTCAATCCGCGCGGCGCCCTGGTCACTTGTTGTTTTTTGGGCATGCCCCGCTCTCGGCAGCATGCTTGGGCGTCGGAAATGGATATAGCATCTTGTGCTGACAGATTTCAATATCTGTCATTCACTATTCTGTGACTACCCGGCGCTCACGGACTCCTCCCTCCGCGCGTCATGGCCGGCTTGCCCAGGCCATCCACGTCTTGCTTCGCCTGGGCACCGGAGGACGTGGATACTCGGGACAAGCCCGGGCATGACGTACCCAACAGCGCACGCCGTTCAAATGGCGCCAAGGTTTGTCTCACTTCCCCCCATCTGCTAAAGCGCGGCGTAACCCCGAACCTCAGAGTCGTCGATGATCCCCCGCTATACCCGCCCGGAAATGGCCTCCATCTGGGAGGCGCAGACGCGTTTCAAGATCTGGTTCGAGATCGAGGCGCATGCGGCGGACGCCCTGGCCGAGCTTGGCGTGATCCCGAAGGAAGCCGCGAAGACGATCTGGGCCAAGGCGAAAGACGCCACCTTCAACGTGGCGCGGATCGATGAGATCGAGCGCGAGACCAAGCACGACGTCATCGCGTTCCTTACCCATCTTGCCGAAATCGTCGGTCCCGAGGCGCGCTTCGTGCACCAGGGCATGACCTCCTCCGACGTGCTCGACACCTGCCTCAACGTGCAACTGGTCCGCGCCGCGGACCTCTTGATTGCCGACATGGACAAGGTGCTGGCGGCGCTGAAGACGCGCGCCTTCGAACACAAGATGACGCCGACCATCGGCCGCTCCCACGGCATCCATGCCGAGCCCGTCACCTTCGGGCTCAAGCTCGCTTATGCCTATGCCGAGTTTTCGCGCGGCCGCGAGCGGCTGGTTGCCGCGCGCAAGGAAGTCGCGACCTGCGCCATCTCCGGCGCGGTCGGCACCTTTGCGCAGATCGATCCGCGCGTGGAGGCGCATGTTGCGAAAGCCATGGGTCTCGTGCCGGAGCCGATCTCGACCCAGGTGATCCCGCGCGACCGGCACGCGATGTATTTTGCAACGCTCGGCGTGATCGCCTCGTCGGTGGAGCGGCTCGCCACCGAAATTCGCCACCTGCAGCGCACCGAAGTGCTGGAAGCCGAAGAGTTCTTCTCGGAGGG
>DATEJC010000503.1:0-13435 GCA_035278345.1 Bradyrhizobium sp.
GCCGCTATTCGACGGGCTCTGTCGGCCCCGCCGACCTCGCCAGGGCAAAGAGCCACTTCGCCGGCATGACCATTGAGAATGCGCGGCGCATGCTGACCTTCTGGCAGGTGCGATCAACCGCACCGATGCGGGCGAATTAGCGGAAGTACCTTCTCGCACAACAAGGGGAGAAGGAAGATCAGACCGTCAGCCGAGCCCCATCATGGCCGGTGATCGCGAGCCGCTTCACGGTGCCCGGCGCTTCACCTGCGATCGTGACAGGAATGAAATGCTCCGTGCGGCCAGCCGTCGCGCTCTCAATCAAGACCTCGCGCGTGTGGCCGACCTCAGACTCCAGCCGCCTCCGCAGCGCCGCCTCGCCGGTGACCCGCAGACGCCTGGCGCGCTCCCTGATCTCGCTGCCGGCGACCTGCGGCATTCGCGCGGCAGGTGTGCCCGGACGCTTCGAGTAGGGAAACACGTGGAGGAAAGTCAGCCCGCATTCCTCGACCAGATCCTGCGAGCGCGCGAACATCTCTTCCGTCTCGGTAGGAAAGCCGGCGATGATGTCGGCGCCGAGCGCGATGTCGGGCCGCAGCCGCCGCACCTGTGCGCAGAAGTCGATGGCGTCCTGCCGAAGGTGCCGACGCTTCATCCGCTTCAGGATCATGTCGTCGCCAGACTGCAGCGACAGATGCAGATGCGGCATCAACCTCGCGTCGCCGGCGATGACGTCGAGCAGATCGCGGTCCGCCTCGATGGAATCGATCGACGAGATGCGCAGCCGCTTCAGCTCGGGCACGTGGCGCAGGATCTGTCTTGTGAGCACACCGAGCTTCGGGGCGCCGGGCAGATCGGCGCCATAGCTCGTCAGGTCCACGCCGGTCAGCACGATCTCGGCATGGCCGCGCTCAACCAGCGAGCGCACCTGCTCGACCACCGCGCCCATCGGCACCGAGCGCGAATTGCCGCGGCCGTAGGGAATGATGCAGAAGGTGCAGCGATGGTCGCAGCCGTTCTGCACCTGGACGAATACCCGCGGCAGACCGCGCTCAAAGCCGTCGACGAGATGCGGCGCCATCTCCTTCACCGCCATGATGTCGGTGACCGCAATCTTGTCGTGGGCGATACCGGCATCGAACGCGGCGCGCGCATCGCGCCATGCGGCGCTCCGCATCTTGTCGTCATTGCCGACGACGCGGTCGACCTCCTCCATGTCGACAAACATCTGCGCCTGGGTCTGCGCCGCACAGCCGGTGACGACGATGCGGGCGTCGGGGCGTTCGCGCTTGAGGCGGCGGATCGATTGCCGTGCCTGCGCCACCGCCTCGTTGGTGACAGCGCAGCTGTTGATCACGATGGTATCGGAAAGGCCCGCGCTGTCGGCCTCGCGCCGGATCACCTCGGATTCGAACGCGTTCAGCCGGCAGCCGAAGGTGACGATCTCGACGGACATCTTACGCGACGCTGGCAAACAGCGCCGGATCGAACTTTCCCTCATATTCGAACTCGGCGGTGCCGGTCATCAGGACGTGGTCGTCGCGCTCGCGCCATTCGATTCCGAGATCGCCGCCGGGCAGCGTGATCGTGACCGTGCGGTTGGCGCGCTTCAGCCGCGCCGCGGCGACCGCGGTGGCGCAAGCCGCCGAGCCGCAGGCCTTGGTCAGCCCGGCGCCGCGCTCCCAGGTGCGGATGGTGATGTGGTCGCGGTCGACGATATGGGCGAGCGTGATGTTGGCGCGCTCGGGAAAGATCGGGTGGTTTTCCAACAGTGGCCCGAAGCGCTCGAGGTCGTAGGCGTTGACGTCCTCGACCCAGAAGATCGCGTGCGGATTGCCCATGTTCACCGCCGACGGCGAATGCAGGATCGGATTGTCGATCGGCCCGATCTGCAATTCGATGTAGCGGGTGTCGCGGAATTCTTCCGCAAGCGGAATGTCCTGCCAGCCGAACTTCGGCGCGCCCATGTCGACGGTATAAAGATCAGGCCGCGGGCCTTGCCAGCAATTGAGCAGCCCCGCCCGGGTCTCGAAGGTCGCGGTAGTCTGGCCGGTCTTCTCGAACACGCGGCGGACCACGCAGCGCATGCCGTTGCCGCAGGCGCCGGCCTCTGAGCCGTCACTGTTGTAGATGCGGATGAAGGCTTCGGTGCCGTCGGCCTGCGGCCGCTGCAGCACCATCATCTGGTCGTAATGCACGCCCGCGGGCGAAGCCACCGCCCGCGCCTCCGCCGCCGAGACCGTGGCCTTGGAATCGCGCAGGTCCACGACAACGATCTCGTTGCCGACGCCGTTCATCTTGGCAAATGCGTGGTTGGCCAGCGCGCTCATGGAATGACCTGAATTCTGCCTGCCTTATATGGCGAAAGAACTGCAATTGGAAAGTAGCAGCGCTGGGCGGTCATGACGCATCTGTCATGGGACGGATAAGCGCCTTGCGTGTTAGGAATGTTACGACTTCGGCGGTCGTGAGATGGCACGCCGCTGTTTGACGCCTGCGCCGTCCTGGGACTTGGAGACCACCGAAATGCACCTTTCCCGCGCCTTCCGCCTGATCCTGGCCGGCATGATCGCCGCGACCGTCCCGATCGGCGCGACCCTGGCGCAATCCCCGGCGCCATCTGCCTCTCCGACGGCTACCCCATCCGCCGCGCCCAGTCCGGCTCCAAGTCCGACGTCCGAGGCCTCGCCGGTCCCCGCCCCGTCAGCGAGCCCGACCTCATCCGCAAGCCCCTCGCCCACCCCGTCATCGCCGCCGGCCGCCGCGCAAACCCCGGCCACGCCGCCGCCCGCGGCCGCGCAGACCGCCGACCCCTTTGGCGAGCCCATCACGCTGGAACCGAAGAAGGTCGTGACCGTCAAGGGCAATGCGAACTGGGATTCGGCCTTCGAGACGCTGATCGATTCCTTCAAGGCGCTGACCGCATTGCTCGACAAGCAGGGCGTCAAGGCGACGGGCAACGCGCTGATCGTCTACACCGCAACCGACGACACCGGCTTCACCTTCATCGCCGAGATCCCGGTCGGCCAGGACGTCAAGAATCTCGGCAAGAACATGAGCATGGGCCAGTCGCCGGAAGGCAAGTCGCTCAAATTCGTGCATCGCGGCTCCTACGACAACATGGACAACACCTATGAGGCGATCACCAATCACCTCGACGAGAAGCGGTTGGAGGCCAAGGACCTGTTCATCGAGGAATACATCACCGACCCCCTGAAGACGGCGGAGGACAAGCTGGTGATCAACGTCTATGTGCCGCTGAAATGACAAAGCCTCTTTTCTTGCTCGCGTCCGCGTTCGCGTCGCTCGCACTCATCGCGGTGCCTGCATCGGCGCAAACGCCGCCGCCCGCAATTTCCGTCAGCGGCGAGGCCAACGTCTCGGTGGCGCCCGACCTCGCACAGGTCGAGGGCGGCGTCACGTCCGAAGCAAAGACCGCGCGCGAGGCGTCGGACGCGAATAACGCCGCGATGGGCAAGGTGTTGCTGGCGGTGAAGGGCGCCGGGATCGACGAGAAGGATTATCAGACGTCGCGCCTGTCGCTGCAGCCGCAATACACGCAGTCGGGTCCGAGCCGCGCCGGACCGCCGCAGATATCAGGCTATCGCGCCAGCAACCGCGTGATCATCAAGGTGCGCGACATCACCAAGGTGGCCAATGTGATCGACACGCTGGTCGGCGCGGGCGCCAACGAAATCGGCGGCATCAATTTCATCGTGACGCAGGCTTCCAGGGCGCTCGATGAAGCACGCACCAAAGCCGTCGCCGACGCGCGCCGCAAGGCGGAGATCTACGCCAAGGCCACCGGCGTCACCCTGGGCGAGCCGCTCAACATCACCGAAGAAGGCGCGGCCCCGCCGCCGGTGTTCCGCAGCAAGGTGGCCGCACCGATGGCCAGCAACGCGCCGGCGCCCGTCGCCCCGGGCGAGGAGTTGCTGTCGATCACGGTCAACGTGACCTGGGCGATCAAGGCGCAGTGACGGTGATCTCCCTCGCCCCGCTCTTGCGGGGAGAGGTTAGACAACCTCGAACACCTGCCCGGGCCTCAGCGCGGTGAATTTCTCCCGCGACACTTTCGCTGCATCCAGCGCCTCACCGAGCGCGATCACCGGCGCATCGATCGCTTCGTCCGTGAGCTGGAACGTGCCGTAATGATGCCCTAGCGCCTGCGTCGCGCCGCAATCGGCGAGCGCCTTCACGGCGTCTTCCGGGTTCATATGCTGGTCCCGCATGAACCAGCGCGGCTCATAGGCGCCGATCGGCAATATCGCCAGCCGCAACGGCCCGTGCGCCTCGGCAACCCTGCGGAAATGAGTGCCGTCGCCGTAGCCGGAATCGCAGACGATGTAGAGTTTGCCGGCCGGCGTCTCCAAAACAAAACTCGCCCACAGCGCCCTGTTGCGGTCGAACAGTCCACGCGCGGACCAGTGCCGCGTCGGCACCAGCGTCACCGCGACGCCGTTGCCGAGCTCGACGCGATCTTTCCAGTCGAACCCTTCGGCCTTGATCGCTTCATCCGCATCGCGCATGACGATGTCATTGCCGAGCGGCGTGACCACGCGCGGCGAAAATTTTGCGGCAAGCCGCGACAGCGTCGGGATGTCGAGATGGTCGTAGTGCCCGTGCGAGACCAGCACGACGTCGATCCTCGGCAACGCATCGAAGGCGATGCCGGGATCGTTGTGGCGTTTCGGTCCGGCAAAACTCACCGGCGAGGCCCGCATCGACCAGACGGGATCGACGAGGATGTTGAGCCCGGCGGTCTGGATCAGCCAGCTCGCATGTCCGACGTACGACAGCCGCACCTTGTCGCCCTCGACGCGCGGCGGCGGCGTGTCGGCATGCTCGTTGACGACCCATTCCGGCCAGGCCGCGCGCTTGCGCTCGCCGAACTGCCAGCGCAGCACGTCGTTGAGCGACTTCGGCGGCATTCCGTCGCGGTCGAAAAAGCGCTCACCGTCGAAATGGTCGGAGACAGGACCTTCATAGGCCTTCAGACGGGAAATCCAGATGGTCGGCACGCCAACCGCGGCGGCGGCACCGGTCAAAAATCCAAGCAGGCGGCGGCGGGTGATCGGCACGGCGTGATGCATTCCCTGGGGTCTGAGGGCTTATATGGCGCGGGCCGGCCGCGAGGGAACGCGGATACCCGATCAAAATTGCGCTAAGAGAATTTACAAGCAATTACAATGGTTTGATTTCCGTACTAAAATACCTTCAGCCGGCTCTGCTTGACTTCCGCGCGATCAAGGAGTTTAACCCCGCCACTTCTCGAAGAGGCTTTCTTTTCGATCCGCCGACCGGTTCCCGAAGCCGGAGGCAAACGCCCGACAGCGCGATGCGCCCTCGGGCGCAAAACTGTTTGGAAGACCCTCATCCTGAGGAGCCGCGAAGCGGCGTCTCGAAGGATGAGGCCACGACGTATCGTCACCCTTCGAGCCGCAGGCTTCGCCTGCTCCTCAGGGTGAGGACAGAACGGGACAACGGCATTGTTCGACAATCTGTCGGAAAAGCTTGGTGGCATTCTCGATCGCCTGACGGGGCGCGGCGCGCTGTCCGAGAAGGACGTCGATGCCGCGATGCGCGAGGTGCGCCGCGCGCTGCTGGAGGCCGACGTCGCGCTCGACGTCGTGCGCAGCTTCACCGATCGCGTGCGCGAGCAGGCGATCGGCGCTACCGTCGTCAAGTCGGTCACCCCCGGCCAGATGGTGGTCAAGATCGTCCATGACGAGCTGATCAATACGCTCGGCTCCGAGGGACAGACCGTCGATCTCAACGCGGTGCCGCCGGTCGCGATCATGATGGTCGGCCTGCAGGGCTCCGGCAAAACCACCACCACCGCAAAGCTCGCGCGCCGTCTCGTGCAGCGCGACAAGCGCAAGGTGCTGATGGCCTCGCTCGACGTCTATCGCCCCGCGGCGATGGAGCAGCTCGCCGTGCTCGGCCGCGATCTCGACATTCCGACGCTGCCGATCGTCGAAGGCCAGAAGCCGCCGCAGATCGCCAAGCGTGCGCTGGAAGCCGGCAAGCTCGGCGGCTACGACGTCGTGCTGCTCGATACCGCCGGCCGTACCACGCTCGACGAAGAGATGATGACGGAAGCGGCGGACATCAAATCAACCGCCCATCCGCATGAAGTGCTGCTGGTTGCCGACGCCCTCACCGGCCAGGACGCGGTGAATCTCGCGCGCTCGTTCGACCAGCGCGTGGGCCTCACCGGCATCGTGCTGACGCGCGTTGACGGCGACGGCCGCGGCGGCGCGGCGCTGTCGATGCGCGCGGTCACCGGCAAGCCGATCAAGCTGATCGGCACCGGCGAAAAGACCGACGCGCTGGAGGATTTCCACCCGAGCCGCATCGCCGGCCGCATCCTCGGCATGGGCGACGTGGTGTCGCTGGTCGAGAAGGCCGCAGCCAACATCGACGCCGAAAAGGCCGCGCGCGTCGCCGAGCGCATGCGCAAGGGCCAGTTCGACCTCAACGACATGCGCGAGCAGCTGCAGCAGATGGCGAACATGGGCGGCATCGGCGGTCTGATGGGCATGATGCCTGGCATTGCCAAGATGAAGAACCAGATCGCGGCCGCCGGGATCGACGACAAGATTATCAAGCGCCAGGTCGCGATCATCGACTCGATGACGCGGCAGGAGCGCAAGAACCCCGATATCCTGAAGGCCAGCCGCAAGAAGCGCATCGCCGCCGGCTCCGGCCAGAACGTCGAGCAGGTCAACAAGCTGCTCAAGATGCACCGGAACATGGCCGACATGATGAAGGCCATGGGCTCGGGCAAGCGCGGCCCGCTCGCCGGCATCGCGCAGGCGATGGGTTTTGGCGGCGGCATGAAGCCGCCTTCGCCGGAAGAGATGAAGGCGCTCGCCGAAAAGATGCAGGGCGCGCCCGGCGGCATGCCCTCGCTTCCGAAAGATCTTCCTGCAGGCCTGCGTTCCGGCCTGCCGAATTTGCCGGGGCTCACGGGCCTTTCCGGCAAGCCGACGCTGCCGGGTCTCGGCGGTTTTCCCGGCAAGAAGAAATAACCACCACCCCCTCAATCAACATTCGAACTTACTTCAGGAGAATAAAATGGCAGTCGTTATCCGCCTCGCGCGCGCAGGCACCAAGAAGCGCCCGGTCTATCACATCGTCGCCGCCGACTCGCGCTTTCCGCGCGATGGCCGCTTCATCGAGCGGCTCGGCCACTTCAATCCACTGCTGCCGAAGGACAATGAGAGCCGCCTCAAGCTCGACCTCGACAAGGTGAAGTCGTGGATGGCCAAGGGCGCACAGCCCTCGGACCGCGTGATGCGTTTCCTCGACGCCGCCGGCGTTGCCAAGCGCACCCCGCGCAAGAACCCGGAAAAGGCCGTGCCGCGCAAGGAGCGCAAGGCGCAGGCCGAAGCCGCCGCCAAGTCGGCCTAAGAGCAACCGGGATGCTCCGGGCCTCGTGCTTCGAGACGCACGGCTTACGCCGTGCTCCTCAGCATGAGGAGCTACCTCCGTTTTCCGCGGCCCAGACTCTTTCTCCTCATCCTGAGGAGCTACGAAGCGGCGTCTCGAAGGATGAGGCCGCGTGATGGCAGCACCGGTTTGCGTCGCCCGCATCGGCGCTGCGCATGGCGTGCGCGGCGCCGTCAAGCTGTGGACGTTTACGGAAGATCCGCTGGCCGTGCAGGGTTACGGCCCGCTGATGACAAAAGACGGCGCGCGGCAATTCGAGATCGCGCAGCTGCGCGCGGCGAAGGACCATCTGGTCGCGACCTTCAAGGGCATTACGACGCGCACCGATGCCGAGAAGCTCAACGGCATCGAGCTCTACGTGCCGCGCGAAAGATTGCCTGATACCGATGACGACGAATATTACCATGCCGACCTGATCGGGCTTGCCGCAGTGAACACAGCGGACGAACCGCTCGGCCGCGTCGTCGCCATTCACAATTTCGGCGCGGGCGACATCATCGAGATTGCGCCTGCGAAGGGCGCGACCATGCTGCTGCCGTTCACCAATGCCGTGGTGCCGACCGTCGATATTGCCGGCGGCCGCGTCGTGATCGAATTGCCGCAGGAAATCGAGGGCGAAGCGCCCACGCTCACGTAACGGGATTTCAATGGCCTGGCGCGCCACCATCCTCACGCTGTTTCCGGAAATGTTTCCGGGCCCGCTCGGCGTAAGCCTCGCCGGCAAGGCGCTCGCCTCCGGCCTGTGGGAACTGGAAGCGCGCGACATCCGCGCCGCCGCCACCGACAAGCACCGCAGCGTCGACGACACGCCGGCTGGCGGCGGCCCCGGAATGGTGCTGCGCGCAGACATCCTGGCCGCCGCAATCGACGCCGCGAACATCGCCCCCGACCGTCCGCGCCTGTTGATGAGCCCGCGCGGTCGGCCGTTGACCCAGTCACGCGTGGTGGAACTCGCGGCCGGCCCCGGCCCCCTGATCGTCTGCGGCCGATTCGAGGGTATCGACCAGCGGGTGATCGACTCCCGCGGCCTCGAGGAGGTTTCCGTCGGCGATTACGTGCTGTCAGGCGGGGAAATTGCCGCATTGGCTCTGATCGACGCCTGCGTCCGGCTGCTCCCGGGGGTAATGGGCAAGGAGGCCTCCGGGGCCGAGGAAAGCTTTTCGGAAGGACTACTGGAATACCCCCAATATACTCGCCCACAGGTCTTCGAGGGCCGGACCATCCCGGAAATCCTCACTTCCGGCGACCACGCCAAGGTGGCGGCCTGGCGACGGGCGGAATCGGAGGCTTTGACCCGGTCCAGGCGACCCGATCTTTGGTCGCTCAGGCCCGACCAAAAGCCGCCAAAAGACACGACAAAAGGGTGACAAGCGGCCTTTGATGCCTTATACGACCCGCCAAATCCGCACACGCGCAGGATAGATGGACGTTTGCGCAGCCCCCGGAAGGCTGGGCGCGCCGCCGATGGAGATTTCAATGAACCTCATTCAGCAGCTCGAAAAAGAGCAGTTCGACAAGCTCGCCGCCGCCAAGGAAATCCCGGATTTCGCGCCCGGCGACACCGTCGTCGTCAACGTGAAGGTCGTCGAAGGCGAGCGCACCCGTGTGCAGGCCTATGAAGGCGTCTGCATCGGCCGCTCCGGCCGCGGCATCAATGAGAGCTTCACCGTGCGCAAGATCTCCTACGGCGAAGGCGTGGAGCGCGTGTTCCCCGTGCTGTCGCCGATGATCGACTCGATCAAGGTGGTCCGCCGCGGCAAGGTGCGCCGCGCCAAGCTGTATTACCTGCGCAATCTGCGCGGCAAGTCGGCCCGTATCGTCGAAAAGACGGACCGCGCCGCTGCCGTCGGCGAGTAAGCCGCGCTGCCGGGAACGTTACGAAAGCGCGGGCCAGCCCCGCGCTTTTTTGTTGCCCGCCCCTATCTAAGGGAATGCCGCTTATCGATTGATTGCAGCCGTCCCTGTGTTAGAAATTTGGAATGGTTCCAGATTTGACCATCGCCGGAAGCTCTATCGCGCCGATCGTGATCGACGATCGCTCGCGCTTGCCCGGCCGCTTCTTCGGACGCTTTGCGACCTCGGCAACGTCAGAGCTTAGCGGCGCGCTCTGATAGCGCGCGCATTTTTACGTTGATCGGCGCGTTGTCGCGCCCACCCGTTCACATCAATTCGAAAGCTCGAAGCTCATGTCCAAACCGACCACGCTGTACGACAAGATCTGGAAGGACCATCTGGTGCACGAAGCCGCCGACGGCACGTGCCTGCTCTATATCGACCGCCATCTCGTGCATGAGGTGACCTCGCCGCAGGCCTTCGAAGGCCTGCGCGCCTCGGGCCGCAAGGTGCACGCCCCGGAGAAGACGCTCGCCGTCGTCGACCACAACATCCCGACCACCGATCGCTCCAAGCCGAATCCCGACCCCGAGAGCATCGAGCAGATGCGGGTGATGGCTGAAAATGCCAAGGAATTCGGCATCGAGTATTACAACGAGTTCGACAAGCGTCAGGGCATCGTCCACGTCATCGGCCCCGAGCAGGGCTTCACCCTGCCCGGCACCACCATCGTGTGCGGCGACAGCCACACCTCGACGCACGGCGCTTTCGGCGCGCTGGCGCACGGCATCGGCACTTCTGAGGTCGAGCACGTGCTGGCGACGCAGACGCTGATCCAGAAGAAGGCCAAGAACATGCGCGCGGTGGTCGACGGCAAATTGCCGGAAGGCGTCACCGGCAAGGATATTATCCTCGCCATCATTGGCGAGATCGGCACCGCCGGCGGCACCGGCTATGTGCTGGAATATGCCGGCGAGGCGATCCGCGCGCTCACCATGGAAGGCCGCATGACGGTCTGCAACATGTCGATCGAGGGCGGTGCGCGTGCCGGTCTCGTCGCGCCCGACCAGAAGGCGTTCGACTTCCTGCGTGGCCGTCCGAAATCGCCGAAGGGCGCCGACTGGGATGCGGCGATGCGCTACTGGGAGACGCTGCGATCCGACGACGGCGCGCATTTCGATCATGAGATCCGTCTCGATGCGGCAAAACTGCCGCCGATCGTCACCTGGGGCACAAGCCCTGAGGACGTCATCTCGGTCACCGGCTTCGTGCCCGATCCCGACAAGATCGAGGATGAGGCCAAGCGGCTCTCAAAACATCGCGCGCTGAAATATATGGGCCTGACGGCGGGGACGAAGATCACCGACATCAAGCTCGACCGCGTCTTCATCGGCTCCTGCACCAACGGCCGCATCGAGGATTTGCGCGCTGCCGCCAAGATCGCCGAAGGCAAGCACGTCAACGCCAGCGTCAACGCCATGATCGTGCCGGGCTCCGGCATCGTGAAGGAGCAGGCGGAAGCCGAGGGCCTCGACAAGATCTTCATTGCGGCCGGCTTCGAATGGCGCGAGCCCGGCTGCTCGATGTGCCTTGCGATGAACCCCGACAAGCTGAAGCCGGAAGAGCGCTGCGCCTCCACCTCGAACCGCAACTTCGAAGGGCGCCAGGGTTTTAAGGGCCGCACCCACCTCGTCTCTCCCGCCATGGCGGCGGCCGCGGCGATTGCCGGGCACTTCGTCGACGTGAGGGAGTGGCGCTAGGCGCCACTCCTTCCACTTCGATCCTTTCTGGAAACACTCCGTTAAAGGTCCGGCGGCAGACTGGCCCTTCGCACCAGAAGGAGCCGGCCATGGCCGACAAGCCCGAATTCGTCGATCTGATCAGCGAGGCGACGCGACAGAACAGACGCCGCGCCATGCCGGTTGACGTCGATCCGATGCCCAGCAGCCCCAAGGCACGCTCGCGCATGTCGCATACGCCGCCGCGGCTGGAGCGCTGGCGCCTGGAAACGCTGACGCCGTGGAAGATCAAGATGAAGTCCTGGAAGTTCGTGAACTGGGACTGACCGATCGGCATCCCCGATGAAAAAACACAGGCGCCCGCTCGGGCGCCTGTTTCATTTCAGACTGTGCTGCGCTCACCAGCCGTAGCGCCAGTAGTGATGGCGGTGCCAGGGCCGGCAACGGCAGATCTTGCGGGGGCCGTAATATGTCCAGACCACGCGGCACACGCGATAGCCATAGTAGCAGCGGGGATAGGAGTAATAGGGCGCGTAGTAGCGCCGGTGGAAGAAGTGCCTGCGGTGGACGAAGTGCCGCCGGTGAAAGAACGGCCGGTGATGGGCGAAGCGGTGAACGCGGTAGCCGCCGAAGCGATGATAGCCGCCGCCGCGATAGACGTGAGCTGCGCGAAAGCCCCCACCGTGAAAGCCGCGGAAACCGCCGCCATGGAAGCCACCGCCGCGAAATCCCATGCCGCCACCGCGGAAGCCACCGCCGCCGCCTCTGAAGCCGCCGCCACCACCACCGCCATGATGGCCGCCGCGAACTTCGGTCGTGAGACCTTCGCTGGCGTATTTGGCTGACGGCAGTGCAGCTGGACTTGCCAGCGACAGCGCCTCAGCGCGGCTGTGCGAAATGGCCGTCACTGCGATTGCGGCAATAGCGAGCAGTCCCGCGCGACGGACCCCGCGCGCGGCTCCCGAAATCGTCATCATTTTTCGAAACCTCCCCGGCTGGTGCCGGCGGCGAACACAACGCCCGGCACGTCACTGTCGCTCCCGATAACAAGCTAGTGACAGCGAGGTGAACGCGTCATGAATAAGACGAGCGCAGCGATGAACGCGCCGCGACAAATCGCCGGCGGCGCGCGCTCAGTAGTAAGGGAGATAGCCGAAGCCGAGGAAGAACGGCGCCGGCACCGCATATGGATATGGCCGGTAGTATCGAGGCCGCGCGTAGTACGCGGGATAAGCGGGATAGCGCGCGTAGCGGGGATACGCAGGATAGGCAGGATAGCGGCGATGAACGCGGCGCGCGCTGAAGTCGGTCGCATCAGACGTCGTCTGCGCCTTCGCCTGCGGCGCAGCTTTGGTTCCTGCGATGGCGGCCGCCGGCGTACCGAGCGCCAATGCCGTTGCAACAAACGCCACGCCAAGCCACGCGTTCATGACCGCTTCCTCCGCCCTAGCCAGGCCGCCAGAAACAGTTCATGCGCGGGGTGATCACCGTGCCGCTCGGCCGCGCTTCCTGCACGTAGTAGGCGTTGCACTCGCGCACGGCATTCGGACCCGGATTGTAGCGCGGGTAGACGTCCGGGATGTAATGCTCGCGCGGATAGACCGGCACGCGGCGCAGTTTTCGCCGCGGCGGCAGATATTCGGGCACCACCTGCGCCATGCGCACGCCGGGCGCCGCGGTCTGCGCCGTCGCGCTTTCCACCTGCAGCAACCCGCCTGCGAAAGCCGCGAGCAGGCCCGCCATCACCATCCGCTTCATCACGCCCACCCAAATCTCATTGCCGGCCGTAAAGTCTCCGATTGGCCCTCCAAGGTCAACCGCCGCCCGCTGCCAAAACCGTGCTTGCGCGGAACACGCATCGTGTGAGCATGATCTTTCCCGAAAACCGGTTCCCACTCTTATGGACGATGCTTTAAACAAAGACCATGCAGCCCGAGACCAAAGCCCCTTCCCTCGCCGAAATGGAGGCGATGGCGCACGAGATATTCGAGCGCCTGCCTCAAACCTTCCGCAAGCTGTGCGAGGGGGTGATCATCCGCGTCGACGATTTTCCGACCGACGAGGTGCTGGACGAGATGCAGGCGCAAAGCGAGTTCGACCTGCTCGGCCTGTTTCAGGGCGTCGGCTTGCCACACCAGAGCCACGGGGACATTGCGCGCCTGCCCAACATGGTCTGGCTCTACCGCCGGCCGATCCTCGATTACTGGGCCGAGCACGACGAGACGCTTGGCCATATCGTGCGCCACGTGCTGATCCACGAAATCGGCCACCATTTCGGCCTCTCCGACGCCGATATGGAGGCGATTGAGGCGTCCGCGGGATAGCCCTGCGCAATTAGGGCCTTTGAAGGTGGCCCCGTTTCCGATAAACCAGCGGCCCTGAACGGCCTTTTTCCCTTAAATTCCGACCCGGAAGTGCATCGATGGAAA
>DATEJC010000504.1:0-2754 GCA_035278345.1 Bradyrhizobium sp.
CATCGGATTGCTCGCGCTGGCGACGTTCACGTCGACCTTCGGCAGCAGCCTCTATCTGCAGCGCATGCACGGCTGGGATCCGACCTCGGCGCTGCTGGCGGGAAGCCCCGGCGCGCTGTCGCAGATCACGATACTCGCCGCTGAGAAGGGCGCCGACGTCGCCGGGATCGCCGTCGTGCAGACCATCCGCGTGATCATCCTGACCGCGGCGCTGCCGCTGGTGGTCGCGGCGACCGGAATCGCCTCCGCCTCTGCGCCGACCCTGCCCACGGAAGTCGCCTCGCCGATCGGGCTCGCCGCGCTGATTGCGGCATCGCTCGCGGTGGCGCTGCTGATGCGGCTGATCAAGTTTCCGGCGAGCTGGATGTTCGGCGCGATGCTTGCTTCCTCGGTGCTGCACGGCACAGGCCTGGTCGACGGCGGCCTGCCGAACTGGCTGCGCAATATTGCCCTCGTCGGCATCGGCGCACTGATCGGCAGCCGCTTTGCCCGCATCCGGCTTTCCACGCTGCGCAGCCACATCGGCGCCGGGCTCGGCTCGTTTGCGGTCGCGATCACCATTTCGGCTGTTTTCGTTGGGGTGATCGTGCTGACGACCAATGTGCGTTTCGCCGACATCGTCGTCGCCTTTGCACCGGGCGCGATGGACGCCATGCTGGCGCTGGCGCTGACCCTGCACATCGATCCGATCTTCGTCGGCGCGCATCATCTATCGCGCTTCGTCTTCGTCAGCATCACGACACCGGGCATCATCCATCTGTTCGGACGGCCGCAGGAAGACGTGGACGATTGACCCCCTCAGGCTCGCTTCGCCGCGCGCACGAAGCCGAACAGCGCGATGGCGGCCATCAATAGCGAGATCAGAACATTGTAGCCGGCAAGCGACAGGCCAAGAAAGCGCCACTGCACCTCGTCGCAGCGGACCACCTTCACCTTGTCGAGCTGGTCCAGCAGATTGCCGGCATTGCCGAAATTGACCAGCGGCCCGCTGCAGTCGGTCGGCCCCGGCCAGAACTTCCATTCAACGCCGGCGTGATAACCGCCGAGCCAGGCATTGGCCAACGTCGCTGCGAGCAAGATGAGGAAGCCCGCCATCAGCACCTGCCGCGGCGCGCCGCGCACGGCGAAGAACGCAACGAACATCGCCAGCGGCAGCGCGAGGTAGTAGGCGTAGCGCTGCTCAAGGCAGAGCGGGCACGGCCGGATGTCGAGCACGAGCTGGAAGAACCAGGCGCCGGCCAGCGTCGCGGCCGCAATCACGGCAATCGCCAGCGCCGCCAGAGCGGCGGGATTGGCGGCGATGCCCTGTTGCGACGGATGGGCGCTGGCCAGTGTCACTTTGCTCTCCTCGTGCCTCAACGCGGTTGTGGTATCGCGGGGGCCTTTTACTGTCGAGGCGCGCCACAATCACTTCCGCGCGGGTTGACCGGAACGGGCCCGCCGCTATATTCCGCCGGCTTCGCCACCAGCCCCCTGGGCTCGTGTCCGGAGGCCCCTGTGGCGGAACTGGTAGACGCGCTCGACTCAAAATCGAGTTCCGCAAGGAGTGCTGGTTCGATTCCGGCCAGGGGCACCAATCGGGCATCCACCCTCGTGTCAATCAACACGAAACGGGGAATCAGAGATCCGCGCTCACCTTGCGCACTTTGCGCAGCCGGCCCGGCGAGAGGTCGTAACGCTGGCGGAAAACCTTGGTGAAATGCGATATGTCGTTGAAGCCCCAGTTGAAGGCAATCTGCGATACCGTCATCCCGTCACAACGCGGGTCGCTAAGCGCCTTATGAATCGCCGCGAGTCGGTTCTCCATGATCCATCGACCGAAAGTGGTGCCGGATTCCTCGAAGCGATTGTGCACCGTTCGCAGGGAAACGCGCATGTGGCGCGCCAGCACAGCCGGCGATAGTCCAGGGTTTGCGATATTCGTGCGCAGATATGCCGTCATCGCGTCGAACTCCACCGTGCGCGCGACGTTCCGCAACCCTGCACGCTTCGATTCATCGGGCGCAGTCAGGAGCGCGAGGAGGTTGCATAGGTTGTCAACGAGAACCCAGGATTCCTGCGGCGCAATCGCATCATCCCTGGCAAGCAGCTCAATATATAGTCGGCACACCTCGACGAGGGGCGAGGTAACCGGAACGCAGTTTAGCGGCTGGGCGTCAAGCCATGGCGCACGAGGGCGCAACAGCCGATAGGGAAGCGCGGCAACGATGCGATCGACTTCATCGGGAAAGGCCACGGTGAACGGCCGCATTCCATCGAGTACGCCGATGTTGCCGGGCCTCAACTCGCATGTCCTCTCGGCTTGTGACATGAGGCCTGTCCCGCGCCGTTGGACGCTGATCAGGTAGTGTTCGCCTCTTGAGCGATTGATGTGGGAGCGGGTTCGAACGATTTCGTGGGAAGAAGAGGCGAACGCCGCAAATCGCGTATCCTCGAATACCCGGCAGGTGATTTCGCCTGAAAACTGTTCGTTGCCCGACCTGCGCGGCGTGACGTTGAGAACCGCTTCGCTGACTGCATCACGCCAGTAGGCGAACTGCGACGAAGGTTCGACGGCGCTTGTCGACCAAGCTTTGCTTATCATAGCCCCACAGCCTTGTGCCCGGATGATTGCTCCACCGGGAGACCAACTCCCGGAAACCGATCTGCCACGTCAAAGTATGGTCAGCCGTCAGTCTTGTTGTCCATAGGCCATCCCCGCCCGCCTATCTATCTGAATCCGTTGACTTTCCGGCGTCCCGGTAAACGACAGAA
>DATEJC010000505.1:0-4763 GCA_035278345.1 Bradyrhizobium sp.
GCGGTCGTCCGTGCCGCCGATTCCAAATGGGGAGAAGTCCCCGTCGCCTTTGTCGCTTACCGCGATGGCACAGCGCCGACGGAGGTCGAACTCGCTGACCTCTGCCGACGCGAGCTTGCCGGCTACAAGCGGCCACGGGAATTCCGCTTCATCGAGTTTGCGGAGTTCCCGCGGTCCACCAGCGGCAAGGTTCAGCGCCATGAGCTGGAGCGCCGGCTGAAAGCCTCCGAATAAGCGCCGGCCCATGTTGTCCCCTTGCCAACCCACGCGACGGATTCTAACATTTGTTAGAATTTGCGGGCGGCCCTGCGGCCAGCTGTGAGGACCGATTGAAATGGCACTGATGAAATCGGAAGCCCTCACCTCGGGCGCGGAATACGAGGTCAATCGCCGGGCTTATGCCGAGCGGGTCGCTGATCTCAAACAGCGCCGGACAGACGCAGCCCTCGGCGGGTCTGAACGGGCACGAACCCTCCACAAGGAGCGTGGTCAACTGCTGCCACGGGAGCGGATCACTGCATTGATCGATCCAGGATCACCGTTCCTGGAATTTTGTCAGCTTGCTGGCGAGGGTCTTTACGAGGGCGTGCCGCCCGGCGGCAGTATCGTTACCGGCGTCGGCATCATTTCCGGCCGTCCCTGCATGATCATCGCGAACGAGCCAACGGTGAAGGGCGGGACCTATTACGGCATCACCTGCAAGAAGCACGTCCGCGCCCAGCGCTTCGCCTGGCAACACCGACTGCCCTGCATCACCATGGTGCAGTCGGGTGGCGCCAATCTCCCCGATCAACCCAACATCTTCCCTGACGAGGGCCAGTTCGGTTCGATTTTCTACAATCAGATCAGGATGTCGAGCGAAGGCATCCCGCAGATTGCAATTGTTCACGGCCCCTCTACAGCCGGCGGCGCCTACATGCCGGCGCTCTGCGACGAGACCGTCATCATCCGAAACCAGGGTGCGATGTTCCTCGGCGGCCCACAGCTGGTCTATGCGGCGACGCGCGAGAAAGTCGGTATCGAGGCGCTCGGCGGCGGCGAAATGCATAGCCGCGTGAGCGGGGTGACGGATCATCTTGCCGAAAGTGATGCGCACGCCATCGCAATTGCCCGCGAGATCGTCGCAAATCTCGGGGAGATCCCGGCGCAAAGGTGGACGGTCGCGCCGGTACGCAAACCGGTGTACGACCAAAGCGAGATTTACGGCCTGATCAGCGCAAATCCCCGCGTTCCGACCAATAATCGAGACATCCTCGCACGACTGGTCGACGGCAGCGAATTTCACGAATTCAAACCATTGTATGGCGATACCCTGTTAACGGGATTTGCCAGGATAATGGGCTTCGAGATTGGCATTCTCTGCAACAACGGCGTCTTGTTTTCAGAGAGCGCGTTGAAAGCCACGCACTTCATCGACCTCTGCTGCAAGCGCAATATTCCGCTCCTCTTCATCGCCGACGTCACCGGCTTCATGGTCGGTCGTGAGGCCGAGGAAGCAGGCATCACCAAGGACGGGGCGAAGATGATCACGGCGATGGCAAGCGCCAATGTGCCGAAATACACGCTGATCATCGGCAACGCCTACGGCGCGGGATATCTGGCGATGTGCGGGCGCGCATTCCGGCCGAATGCCATGATGATGTGGCCGAACGCGCGCTCGGCGATCATGGGCCCTGATCAAGCCGCGACGACGCTCGCCATGGTCAGGGATGAAGTCCACAAGCGCGAAGGCACGAGCTGGACCGCGGCCGAGCGTGAGGCTTACATGGCGCCGACCCGGCGGACGTTTGAGGAATTCGCCAACGCCTACAACTTTGCGCGCAACACCTGGTGCGACATGGTGATCGATCCGCTGGAAACCCGCAGCGTGATGGCGCTGCTGCTCGATCTCGCCGGGAGGTTGCCGCAGCAGCATACCGACTTCGGCGTGTTGCGAATGTAGGCGCGGAGTTCGGATCGTGTTCAGGAAAATATTGATTGCCAACCGCGGCGAGATCGCGTGCAGAATCGCTCGCACCTGCCGCCAGCTCGGCATCGCGGTTGCCGGCGTTCATTCCACGGCGGATGCCGACGCCGTCCACGTCAGAGCCCTTGGCGAATCCATCGAGATCGGCGGTGCTGCGGCTTCAGAGAGCTATCTGCAGATCGGCCCTATCGTTGCCGCGGCCAAGGCCGTCGGGGCCGAGGCCATCCATCCGGGTTTCGGCTTCCTGGCCGAGAATGCCGCCTTCGCGCGCGCGGTCGAAGCCGCCGGCATGAGCTTCGTCGGGCCCACACCCGAGACAATCGAGCGCCTCGGCGACAAGGCTTGCGCCAAGCGTGAAGCCGCTGCAGCCGGCATTCCAACTGTACCCGGCAGCGATGCGCCGAGTGAAGACCCCGTGGAGATCGAACGGACGGTCCGACAGCTCGGGCTGCCCGTCATGCTGAAGGCGGCAGCCGGCGGCGGCGGCAAGGGCATGAGATCAATCTCGTCCATCGAGAGACTTCATGAGGATATCGAATCTGCCATGCGCGAGGCGAGGAATGCCTTCGGAAAAGCTGGTCTGATCGTCGAAAGGCTGATCCGGGAGGGACGTCACGTCGAAGTGCAGATTGCCGGAGACGGCAAAGGCAACGTCATTCACCTGTTCGAACGCGAATGCTCGCTCCAGCGTCGTCATCAGAAGCTGATTGAAGAGGCCCCCGCAGGCAATCTGTCTCCCGAGCTTCGCCAATCCATGCTTCGAGATGCCGTGCGGCTCGGGCGTCGCCTCAACTACCGCGGCGTCGGTACCGTCGAATTCATTGTCAGCCGCGGCGAGTACTATTTCCTGGAAGTCAATCCCCGGCTTCAGGTCGAGCATCCCGTGACCGAAATGGTGACCGGCATCGACATCGTAGAGCTTATGCTTCGCATCGCCGCGGGCGAAGGCCTGCCATTTGCGCAAAGCGACGTTGCCTGCAACGGACATGCAGTCGAAGCCCGCATCTGCGCCGAAGATCCGGATCAGGATTTCATGCCGTGCACCGGCGAGATTGCATATGTGAGTTTTCCGTCCGACGGCGTCCGCATCGAGACTGGCATCGAAGGTGGATCGGCCGTTACCCCCTACTACGACTCGATGCTTGCCAAGCTCATTGCCTGCGCAGAAACCCGCGATCAAGCGCTCGACCGGCTCAACAACGCACTCAACGAAACTTCGATCCTTGGCGTGACGACCAATCGCGAATTCCTCATGCGCCTGCTAGCCCTGCCCGCAACGCGAAACGCCACATTTCACACGCGACTGATCGATGAACAGATCGACACTCTCCTTGCAGGCGCCGATGAAGCGGATCCCGAAGCGCTCGCTTTGGGAGCTTGTTTTTGGATGATGCGCCAGCGGCAATTCTCATCGGACAACCCGTGGCAATCGGCAGGAATGACCGGCTGGCAAATGAGCGCTGACGATGAAGGGATGTCCGCTATTCCGATTCTGCACCTCGAAACCGCAGGAAACAGCGCCGAGATTCGCTTCGCGCCTTTGAAGCCCGACGGCACGATGATGATCGGCGTGAACGATGTCAGAATCGCCACCAAGCTTTCAGCGCTTCAAGACGATAAATTCATCGCCAGCATTGGTCCGCGTCGCGAGATCGTGCGCATTTGGCAGAAGGATCATGTCATCTTCGTGCGGAATTCGCGCGGCGACCACACGATGACGGCAATTACCTACTTGAAACACATCAGCGTGGTACCCGAAGTGAGCGGTGAGCTACGTGCTCCGCTGACGGGCGTCGTGCTGAAAGTCAATGTGACCAGCGGCGATCGCATCAAGGCAGGCGATGCGGCCGTCGTCATGGAGTCAATGAAGATGGAACTACGCATCACCAGCAAGGTGGATGGCATCGTCACGGCGGTTCACTTCAAAGCCGGCGATACGGTCAATCGCAATGCCGTCGTTGCAGTCATCCGGCCCGAGTTGGCTTAGCACCAGCCGGGACAGGTAACGGGAGCAAGCTAACGTATGCACGGTCGCCGCTTCAGGAATATCGATCCAGAGGTTTCTCTACCCAAACCATTCAGGCCGCGGGTTTTGGACTGGGAGACGCTGGGAATTTGTGAGCTAACTTCCGGGAGCGGTGGGAGCTCTTCGCCCCGAAAACCCGAAAGATCTGACGGGTCGCTCCAGCCTCGTGCGACTGGCAATTGCTGGCTTCATGCCATTGGTATCCTACCCAGGCGCGCCGCGACGCCATCGTACGTCTGCTCTGTCTCCGCTGGAGGATATCAGAAAAACGGGACAGTCGATCCACCGCGACTTTCCCTAGCCCCTTTGTTGATAGGTACGACCATCCCAGAAATCTTCGCCCTGCCTGAGCCAGCCGCCGTTGGCCCCCGCTCGGCTGAAAACGTTGGCCTTTCTGGAAATGCCCGTGATCATCACCCCGCCCTCGGCATGCCGAGTGGTCCAGCAACAATGGGGCTTGCCACTGGGTAACCCGAAAAAGACACGAGTAACGACAAGGAATTGCCGCGGGTCAGACTGAATGAATTTACGATACTATTCTACGACGGGCCGAAGCATGCCGTTCTATCGCACCTATGTTCTGGACGAACGCGGCCACGTGGTGGTCGCGATCGACATTGAATGCGCCGACGATGGGCAAGCGATCACGCGCGCTAAACGCTTGGGCGCCGGCGAGGTCGAACTGTGGCGACGAGTCCCGCTCCCTGAACCCGACAGTACGCGGCGCGAGCAGGAGCCGTAGCGGAGCGCATGATGATCGCTCCACGTTCT